>JBARRE010000258.1:0-20877 GCA_049644065.1 Sedimentisphaerales bacterium
GACTCCGCTTTTAAGGACATCATCATGAATGTTCGGAGCTTCCCAGGGGTCATTGGCGCTAGTGTCGATAAACGTCGGAGTTCTCACAAGCAAAGGGCCGCCCTTATATTCATAGACACTGCCCGTGATGTATACGGGATCCGATCCGACGACATCCAGTTCAAAATAGAGGCCCTTGGCGTTATCCAGGCCGGGCACAGGAATCTCCGGCTCCCAGGTCGCCATAATGTCGGGCGAAAGGTTGATGGACTTCATCAGTTCGATCTTCAGGTTGGCCGGACCCTCCTCATAGTGTATGAACAGCACATAGGAACTGGCAACTATGCCGGGGACGCCGGTTATCGAACCATCGTCAATAAAGTAATCTACCCTTGCCACCATACCGTGGTAATTCCAGGAGGCACTACCAGCGACATTGAACACCGCACCGACGCGGACGTCGGTGAATTTATCATCCGGGTCCCCGATAGCTACGCCGAATTGCGAGCCGCCGATATCTGCCGGGCTTGTCTCGTCCAAAGAGATATAGTCGTTGTCATCAGGTCCGTCCTGGATGGTTCCGTTGAACGTTCCGGTCAGATCCGGATAACAGTGGAACTGCCAGGTTGCCAGGTCGAATGAATTGCCGTCAAATGTTTCCAGCCAGTTGGCTTGTACTGTGCCGCTTGTTAATAAAATTAATCCAATTAGAACACAGACTGTTACTAAACTTGCCGGTTTCTTAAACATAATGTTCCTCCTTCGAGATCCTGAAGATCGCATGAGTTTCTACTGCCGAAATACCCTAAATCCATAGACACCTACTATTCTATATATACCAGATTATCCTCCCTCCAGTCAAGAAAAATTTATAGATTACCACCAGTGAACGTCCTTACGCTTCCATTGCTGCGACTGGATGTGTTATAATGATTACTGAAAAGCACACAAACGATATTAAGAATCTCTCTTTGAGAGAGAAGGGCAAATATCATGCGCATATCAAAGGCTTTTACGTTAATCGAGCTGTTGGTTGTAATTGCTATAATTGCCTTACTAATGGCGATTTTGATGCCGGCCCTGCAACGGGTCAAAGAGCAGGCGAGGACGGTTGGTTGCCGATCAAATTTGAAGCAATGGACCTTGATTTTCTCAATGTACGGCAATGATAATGATGAAAAATTTCCCGGCTGGCTTGATTCGCCCGAACCCTGGCCACAGCAGCTCAAGTCTCTATGGCCCAGCCACCGCGATAGCAACGATTTATTCACGTGCCCGGCGGCAAGAAAACCTGCGAGTGAGTTCCTGGATTCGAGCAACTGGCAACTGGGCAGTACGTACGCTGCCTGGTCTCTACGCAGTACGGTCAGCCATGTGCGAGTCGACTGCAGCTACGGCCTGAATAGATGGGCACAGTCTGTGCCGGAGCCCGGGGCCGATACCAGGTATTGGCAAACTGTCCCTGGGAAAGGGGCGGGCAATATTCCTCTTTTGACAGACAGCGTTTTTTGGTGGGCGTGCCGGTCGAGTATTGGTGATCCTCCTGAATTAGAGGACGGGTGGACAGACAATTCGCTGCCCTGCTGCATGAACCGTCACAATGGATTTGTCAGCGCTGTGTTCATGGATTGGTCGAGTCGGAAGGTGGGTGTCAAAGAGCTGTGGACATTAAAGTGGTATCGTGAGTTCGATATAGCAGGCTCCTGGACCAAAGCAGGCGGCGTCCAGCCGGAAAACTGGCCGCAATGGATGAGAAGCTTTAAAGAGTACTGAAAAGCTCTCAAGCACCTGCGGGTTATCTCGCTTGTGCTCGCTTTTTTCTCCCCCCCCTCATTGCAGGAGCAACATTTCAGCGTTTGTTTTTACGCTGGTCGAGGCGCTCGCCCCGAGGTCTGCGAACTGGGATGTCAAGACCTCCGCTCGCTTCGAGCTCGTCGAAAAGCTGCTTTTTCATCGCCGCGATCTGCTCGCTGTAGGCGGGGACGTTGATCAGGTTGTGCCGCTCGTGCGGATCGGTTTGCATGTCGTAAAAACCATCGTGGTCCCAAACACCCTGATAGAAGATGTATTTGTACCGCTCGGTGCGAATGGCAAACACCGTTGGCGTGGCGGGGAAATTCCACTCCCAGTAGTACTCGTAAAGGATGTGGTCGCGCCACCGAATCGACTTGCCGCGCAGCAGCGGCAGAAAGGATTGCCCATCCATATTGGCGGTTTTTGGCAGTTGGACACCGGCCGCGTCAAGCAGCATCGGAGCGATATCGATATTCTGCACCATCTGCGTGACTTTTGTGCCCGGCTCGATCAGGCCCGGCGCGTACGCGAGCATCGGCACGCGGATGGACTCCTCGAATGCATCACGCTTATCGTAGAAGCCGTGCTCCCCGAGCGCGAAGCCGTTATCACCCATGTAGATCACCAACGTCGATTTGCTCAGGCCCGTCTCGTCCAGGTACTTTAGAACACGCCCAAGGTTCTCATCCAGCCCGTGCACGGTTTCGCTGTACTGCTTGTAAAGTTCGTCGAAAGACGGCACCGGATCGTTGTCATATTGTCCGGTTTCCATGTGATCGACGCCGTGGATACTATAGCGCCGCTCGCGGACCCAATGCGGCTGCGTCTGATAGTTCCGCTCGGTGTTGGCCATCGTCTCAGGACGTTTGACCTGTTCCTTTCCGTAGCGGCCTTTGTAACGCTCGGCGGGCTGGAAGGGGTAGTGCACGGCTTTGAATGACAGATACATAAAGAATGGCCGGCGTGCATCGCGACCTTCCTTAAGCCATGTTAAAGCCTGGTCCGTCAGGACATCGGCCGTGTATCCCTGGAACGTCCGGCGTTCGTTGTTGATGTTGAGCGTCGGGTCGAAGTACGTCCCCTGGCCCTTGAAGCTGGCCCAGTGGTCGAAGCCCGGCCTCGGGCTGTCATCTTCGTGACCCATGTGCCACTTGCCGATGAAGGCGGTCTGATAGCCGGCCTTCTGCAGGTACTGTGGGAAGAACACCGTGCCTTCTGGCGCCGGCCGCTGATTATCAACGATGTTATGATGATGCATGTATTGGCCGGTGAGGATAGATGCGCGACTCGGCGAGCACAGCGATGTACTTACGAATGCATTAGCCAAGTGCGCTCCTTGCTGCGCCATGCGATCCATGTTAGGCGTTTCCAGGAAAGCCGGCGATTCCTTCATAAATCCCATAAAGTCGTAGCGATGATCGTCACTGAGCACCAGAACAATATTCCTCTTCGCAGTTTTACCGCTCTGCCCGGCCCATAGAGAACGTACAGCAGCACCAGTAAAAGCCAACGTCGCCGCACTGTGGCTGGCCGACCTGAGAAAATCTCGCCGGCTGCAAAAGGTCTGTCGTGAATTACCTTGAGCTGTCATATAACTCGCCTCCTGCTGAAAAAGCTCATTTTTCAGTGTACCATTAATTAACAACGACGAAACTTCATTTTAGCAAAAGACCAATTTGAATGTAAAGGATTTCAAATTCTCACATTTGATTCTCTCAGAAACACCGTAAACCTCTTGATCTCCTGCTTTGTCAATGTTCGCTAAGGAGGGGCATGAAAATCGGTAAATCCACCAGAAAACAATTTATAAACTTAGGGCTTTTCGAGGATATTGGCGGTCAAACCCGCATACCGGAGACGGACACTTCGAATACTAAAGTATCATTAACAATTCCCTGGATACTTGTTGTAACGTGGCTCGCCCGTTTTCTTCGCTTATATCTTGTAATGTGGCCAAGCAGATATAGCCTATTGCCCGGTTCGATTATAGAGCGGAACTTCGCTGATCCTATGCCGGCAAAGCCGATAAATCCTTGCTCTTGAAAAACCTGTTTCAAAAAGAAGCTCGAAAGCTGGGCCGCCGCTTCGACCATGATCACACCGGGCATCAGAGGCCTTTCTGGAATATGGCCTCGAATCCAGAATTCTTTTTCTGTCACATCCTTATAGCCCAGAACAAGGGCTTTTTCCTTGTCGTACCAAAGAATGCCGTCGAGCTGCTGCATCTCAAATCGCTGTGGATTGACTTTGCAGATTGCTTCCTTGTCAAAGACAGGTTCTGCTTCAAGGTCTATCTGTGATAAATCAAACAATAATGGAGGTGGCATTGTTGTTCCCAAAAAAAACCGCTATAGCAATGTGTACTACTCTACTAATATTTGTACACAATACTCCGGTACGTATAGTGCATCATGTGAGACACTACACGCTAAACACAATAAAGACAAGTGTTTACAAGTACTTATGGTGTTTTATTGGGCCGATCTGATTTCAAGGACGCGATTGCGAACAAGCTGAGAAGCCTGCTTGATTTTCTGCATTTGCTTACGTACTCGCGTCCCTGCTGCCTTATTACCACCTTCGGCTTTGCTGATGTCAGCCTCAATTTCAGCGACCAGCACTTTAAGATCTTCGTACTCTTGCATTAAAATAACCTCCACATTTTGGATTAAAAATTTACTTAGAGCAGGTTAAAAATCATTAGAAACTTAACGATACAAAAGTGTTTTGTCAAAGAAAAATGCCCTTTTTACAAAAAAAATCAATATTTTTTTTGCCGGTCAGGTTTTGAGTTTTTTGGTCAGTTCGGCGATTCTCCGGCCACGGCGTATACACTGCCGCTTAACTCTTTCATCAGGCTTGCCGATGGAAACCGGCCCATAGTGGTCACCCTGCGGATCGCCCTGGACGACACAACCGGCTATAAGCATCGCTTCGATTATGCCCATGATTGTGGTTTCATTGCCGCCCGCGATATTTGCCGAGCTGGTAAACGCAGCGGCTACTTTGCCGTCGAGTTTGCCGTGAAAAGCGACTGAATCGTCGAATAGCTGCTTAATTGGTCCTGCCATATGGCCGTAATAAGTTGGTGAGCCGACAACTATCGCATCGTAATTCAGCAGATCCTGGGCCTCTACATCGCTTACGGATTTGCAGTCGGTTTGCAGGTCTACCTCATTCATTGCCTTGGCTATTATCTCCGCCATCTCTTTTGTATTGCCGGTTCTTGAATAATAGATAACTATTGCCTTTGCCATTTTTGCTCCTTTTTTCTAATCACTTTTGCTCGGGAAGCAGATATATCACTTAAACAAATATAATTGACTATGGGACCGCTGAAAGGTCTTTGTTTTAGATTACAATCATACACAAGGTAAAAATAAAATTCCAGAGTTACATTTCGAACTTAGCTGTCAGGGCTGCTTAAGATCAACAAGGTTTGACATTCGGTCTTTCTAAATGCTAAAATCACTTACTCACTTATCGATTTAGCCAATTTACCGGGAATCAAGGGAATGATACGAATTCTGAGTGTGATAGTAAACGGTCATTGGAGGCCGGGAATAGGCGATCCGACCTTCATGGGATGGTTAATAACGGCAGCGTATTTGACAAATTCCATTCTGGAACTCACCGGTATTGGATTGGTTGGAATTTCCGCTCTGATGGGTATAATTCGAGGTAAAAAGCAGTCCGCAAAAATCACGGATTCCTGATGTCGCCCTTTTATTCAGGTTTTTCAATTTTACGCTCAGCGGCGCAGATAAGGGAGCTTTTCCGGAAGAGGCACATTGTTGCCGAACTTATCCTCGCCATATCCGGATTCGGCTAATAGTTTGATATCGGCCAGGACTCGCGTATCACCAATAAATTTTGCAGTCAATTTGACTTTCACGTCGATCTTACCCATCGCAAGCAGCCTGGCCATCTCGTCAACAACTTTCTCCAGCAGTGTACCGTCCTTTCGGGCGGGCTCTTCCGGCAACTGCAGTGGTTGTTCGTAAAGAATAAGTTTGCTTCGCCCGGCTAAGGTCAGCACGAGTTCCCGAATGACGGCGTTAAAGTCGCTTT
The DNA here is from genome assembly GCA_049644065.1 of Sedimentisphaerales bacterium. Lineage (GTDB taxonomy): Bacteria > Planctomycetota > Phycisphaerae > Sedimentisphaerales > Anaerobacaceae > JAFGPJ01. Next base: position 5,845 of record JBARRE010000258.1, read on the forward strand.
CGTTGTCCTGTTTCCGGTCAAGCTTGAGACGGACGATTTCTTCGGCAAGCCATCGCCGTTTTTGTGCATTGATTTTTTCATTAGCTCGGAACAGTCCGAGCGGCGAACTGGCATCATAGACCTCATCGTCCAGCTCCATCTGAACCGCGCTGCCGTAATGCAGCACAATCTTGGCGATCAGTGTGGATGGGCGAACATGGAATCCGCGATAAGAAGGCACGGGGACCTCGATCTCGCCAATTTCAGCATATCGATTGAGCATCTCATGGCAAAGGTGTTCGGCACAGCCGATATAGAGATTGATGTGTGTAATCGAGTACCTCATCAGGACATCCAATAGCACATCGGTCTTGACTATCGGCTCCTGTCGGCCCGGCGAGTCGCACGGCTGCTTATTGACGTGCCGTTCATAGTGGTGAACGAACAAGGTCGCCGTTCTGAGCAAATGAAATACAACACTTATGTGCCCTCTGAGAACAGGTAAATCAGTATCAACCTGAGCGGCTTCCGTGCCCGAAACGTACGTATCATACAATGACTGAAGGCTATGGAATCGAAGCTCGATACTCCGTAACTTTTTCTCACTAACCGAGTCCCGAACATAAGAAGCGAATTTTTCGGGCTTAATCCGGCTGGCAGCGCGTACATCTTCACTATCGACAGCCAGGTTCAAAAAAGCTGTGGTTAGAAGAGTTGCTGTCTCGGCAATTTCGATTTTGCGCGTTTGGCAGTGGTGTTCCAGGCAGCCGGGAGGGAGCTCTTCGGTATAAGATTCCTCGCGCAATCTCTGTGATGGAACCGGCAAACCAAGCAGCTCGGCTTTGGTGAGGATTTGGCTTGCAGCTTGCTTAAGAATATTGACCGTGAATTCAAGCGTCTCCTCCGTCGCCTTGGCAAAATCCTGCTCGATCGGCAACAGACGATATTTAGGCAATGAGTATCGGATATGAAGCAATTCGTAGCTCACATCGGAAAAGTGCTTAATTGCCGCCGTTAGCGACCTGAACGCACACCATTCACAGTTGCTGCCTGCTCCGTATGCGTCGAGAAGCTCCTCAAGCTGCGTCGATTGCGATAGCAGGGCGCCTATCAACGGACGTATCATGATATCTTTAGTCGATTTGCATTGGGATATATGCTTGGAAAGACCCAATAAGGTCAGGGCACGTTTTGCGATTAGTTCTCGAAACATCTTATCGGTCATTACTGCTGTTGAAACCATATATATTACTATTTCCTTTTCTCCAGGTGAGTGATTTGCGGCTCACTGAAATCCTTTGGTATCTTGAACTCAAAGACCTTTTTGTCGATGCCTTTGTTAACTTTCGGCTTGAGGAACTTTATCTCTACAATGTCTCCGAACGGAGGCTCCGGCTCACTTTTTACAGCTACAATTTTTGCCGGAAGATCCAATTTCTCATCAATCCAAAAGTCTATTGAAATATAGTCATCTTTGTAAATCGAATTCGGCTTAACCTTCAAATGCACTTGAATAAATTTTTCCGATTCGGTTTTTTTGGGTTCGACCAGGTTAACCTCAAACTGTTTTTTCAAATCCTCTATTTTGCTGAAGCCAAGCATTGGCAAATTTCTGCTTGCCAGTTCAAAGACATCCGTTGGTTTGTTCGGATCGTTCGGCTCGGCCAATTGGTAGTACTTCGCTTCTTTGATCTGGTAATCGAGATGTGCAAGCCAGATGCCTTTTAATCCACGGTCGAGAACAGGCAGTCGTGCTCCGTCGAGAACAAAATACTGTTCGAGAGTCTTCTGTTCTTTTTCATCGTCCTGTTGGATCGTATTGAAGTGAATACTCAAAGTGGATGTTTTACCGGAGCGAGCATAATACAAGGCACCTTTCCACAGCGATTCTGATTCGAGCAGCGGCTGGCTGAATTTGTACTCGACCTGGCTCTGGTAGGATTGAAGGTCTGAGGTCGTTTTGTTCAGTCGTTCCAGGACTATGCTCAGGGGATCATCTTTTGGAATTTCCTGTTGTGGTTTTTGTGAAGCTTCCGTGCAACCGGAAGCCCAGCAGGTACCTGCTGCCCATAATACGATAAAAGTAGCTCTTATCATTATCTGGTTATTCATATGGCTGCCTTTCTTTGCTCCTCTACGCGCTATCCGTTGCTTTTGTTTGCAATAATCTCAAGTATTCCACCTATGTTTTCTATGGAAAAATCAGCATGTTTTACAAATTCACCGGCCTGGCTATGGTTGGCCAGCAGAACTGCAACCGCACCTGCTGCTTTTGCACACAACAAATCGAATAAATAATCGCCGACCAGCAGAGTCTCCTGCGGTTTTACGCCGAATTGCCGGCATAACTCGAGGACGCCGAATGCATCAGGTTTGACAGGCCCATCCTCTCTTCCGATAACTGCGTCGAAATTTAGATTATGCTTCTGAGCAATGGCATAGGCATTGCCTCGCTTGTTACGAGTCAATATCCCGATATGAATGCCTGCTGCACGAAGCTCCGACAATGTTTGTTCGGCGCCGGCGTTAAGTTTGGATTCTATTACGGCCTTTTGCTCGTGAATAAAGAGTATTTTCTCCGCCTTCCGACGTAGTTGCTGGCTCATTTTCTCCATCGATTCCAGGAGAGGGCCGGAATCTCTGGCTAATCCAATCTCCTCCCGAATGGCGTCAAAGTCGAAATAAGGCTGGGTGATGGTCCCATCAAGGTCGAATATTACAGCTTTAATTGGCATAATCAATGTCTACTGTATTATATAATTCAGATATCGTTCACATGCAAGTGGGAATCTGTCCTATTCCTGCTTTTTAGATTTTTTGCGCAGCAGCTCTATAAGATATCGGCCGGCCTGGCCGAAAATTTTATCTTTACGAACAATGATGCCGGTCGGCCTGATAAAATTCTCATTTGAAAAGGGAATCGCCTTTATTGTTCCGCTGCTGACTTCCTGAAGTATTGCTGTCTGGGGCATTATACTGATTCCGGACTTGATTTCAATCGCTCTTTTGATTGTTTCGATGTTGTCGAATTCCATGACCGGGCGGACCACGATATTATAACGCTCCAAAATACTATCGATCCAGGCCCGTGTTGGAACATCTTTCTCGAAGGCGATAAATCTTTCGAATTGCAGCCTGTGAATATCAACCTGCGATTCGCGAGACAAAGGATGGTTCGGATTACAGACTAAAACCAGCGGTTCATCCTCAAAATCATAGACATCGAGCCTTTTATCCCTTTTCGGAACGGCGACAAGACCAATATCGACATCGCTGGCTAAAACAAGCTCGTAAATTCTCCGTGCGCTAAAATACTCAACATGAACATTGACATCCGGGTAACTGACCATGAATTTCTTGATATAGTCGGGCAGTGTATGCATGCCGATACTGAAGATGGCAGCGATATTTATTCTGCTGACAGAGGATTTTTGCAGGGTTCTCAACTCATTTTTGAGCTGTTCGTACCGGTCCAGGATATCTTTAGAGGCCTGGTAGAGTAACTGGCCCGATTTTGTCAGCTCAATAGGTCTTTTCTTGCGATTAATCAACTGGCACTTGTGAGCAAGCTCCAATTGTGCAAGCTGTTGCGAGACGGCAGATTGACTTAGAATATGTTTTTCCGCGGTTTTTGAGAAACTTCGCAAATCTGCCAAATCGCAGAATATCTTCAGCATCTCGATGTGCATTATAAGCTGTCCTTATAAACCCTATTACTATTTATCGGTTGCCATGCCATGATATATTACGTATATTAATATATTCACAAAATTAGCGTGTGAAATCCATTTTTTTGATATTTTTATTAGTTTAACTTATTGTAACGGTTAATGAAAGCAGAATTTTAAGACTTTAAACTATAACTATAGGAGATTAGAATAATGGCGACAAACACCATTATACAGGGAGTTTATGATCAAGTTCAAAGACGGAATACCGGTGAGGTCGAATTTCTACAGGCAGTAAAAGAAGTTCTTGATTCCTTAGGGCCCGTACTGGACAAGCATCCGGAATATATCGAAGCAAGAATCCTTGACAGGATTGTGGAACCGGAACGGCAGATTATGTTCCGTGTGCCATGGCAGGATGACAAGGGCAACGTTCACGTAAATCGCGGACTCCGGTTCGAGTTCAACAGCGCGCTTGGCCCATACAAGGGTGGCCTGAGATTCCATCCAACAGTCAATGCGAGCATCCTGAAGTTTCTCGGATTCGAGCAGGTATTCAAGAACTCGCTTACGACTCTGCCGATGGGCGGAGGCAAGGGAGGATCTGACTTCGATCCGAAGGGCAAGAGCGATAACGAAGTGATGCGCTTTTGCCAGAGCTTCATGACCGAGCTGAGCCGGCATATCGGCCCGGATACCGATGTTCCCGCGGGCGATATCGGCGTTGGTGGGCGTGAAATCGGCTTCCTGTTCGGTCAATACAAACGCATCCGCAACGAGTTTACCGGCGTTCTTACAGGCAAAGCCCTGAACTGGAGCGGGTCACTGATTCGTCCGGAAGCTACAGGGTACGGTTGTGTGTACTTCGCCGAAGAAATGCTAAAGACCCGTGGCGAGAATTTTCATGGTAAAGTCTGCACCGTCTCCGGTTCCGGAAATGTAGCGCAGTACACCGTGGAGAAACTCAACGAGCTCGGCGCAAAGGTAGTCAGCCTCTCCGATTCCGGCGGCACAATTCATGATCCCGAGGGAATACATGCTGAGAAACTTGACTTTGTAACGGAGTTGAAAAACGTACGTCGTGGCCGGATCAAGGAATACGCTGAGAAGTTTGGTGTCGAGTATCTTGAGGGCAAACGGCCATGGGGCATCAAATGTGACTGTGCGTTCCCAAGTGCGACGCAGAATGAGATTAGTGGCGATGATGCGAAAACACTGCTGGCTAACGGCTGCACTCTTGTAGCAGAGGGAGCCAATATGCCGAGTACTCCTGAGGCTATCGAACATTTCATCGACAAGAAGATCATGTACGGTCCCGGCAAGGCAGCAAATGCCGGTGGCGTTGCTACATCGGGACTGGAAATGTCACAGAACTCGATGCGGTTGTCATGGACTCGCGAAGAGGTGGACGAGCGACTGCACAACATTATGATTGCCATTCATAAACAATGCTACAATGCAGCCAAAGAGTACGGACAGCCGGACAATCTCGTGATGGGCGCCAATATCGCCGGGTTCGTAAAGGTCGCTGACTCTATGCTCGACCAGGGACTCGTGTAATACAAGCCGGGGATAATATCAAACTTAGTTAATTAGAGCCGATTAAGCATTGCTGTCATTCCCGCGAAAGCGGGAATCCAGCTTTTTCGTTGTTTATCCTGACAATCGTAGTATCGGTTCTTATTTACTGAAATTATTATAATTGACTATTTACAATTGAATATTGACTATTGAGAAGTCGAGCATACCAAAAATCCGGCAACCCTGATCCGAACAGGAAGGCGGGGTTTACAGAAAAATAGTCAATGGAAGGGAAAATGTCAACGCTCACGGTTTGACGGTTACAATTACTCTGCGATAGCTGTACAGATTAGGCTCACCGTCATCTTTTATCTCAAGAATTACGTGGATTTGTCGTGTCTGATTTACCTCGGGAGCTGTAAAACTTGCCTCTCTGGCATTGCTGTTTTGGATGCTGATTGTGCCGTTATAGTCACCTGCTTCTTTGTAGACGAACCAGCGGCAGGAAAGTCTGTCTCCATCCGGATCGGATGTTCCGGCTGCGCTTAGTCTGACTGTTTCGGCGGGTTTGATAGTCAGGTTAGCCACGGCCTTGCTTTTGTCATTGTTAAAACCTGCTATCGGATTGTGATTGGCCGCCTCGAACGTTTCCGCCACGCACCAGTCCATTCGGGCCGCAAAGTTGTGCTGGTATGCCTCTCGCCATCTCCAGATGGTTGCCTGGTCGGAGGTATATTCGATGCCATTTTCCGCGATGACCGTATCCTGAGCGCCTCGTGCGCTTGTCCAGATGGGTCGCGTCTCGGCATACGTCTGGCAGAGGACATAACGTCCGCCCCAACCTCCGTACGAAGGGCTGATTCGGCTGCCCAGCCCGTTACTAATCAGGCCGAAGAACGAGGGCGTGTCACCTTCCATGATGAATTTCAGTTTCGGATAAAGCGCGCCGAGCGGGCCATGGCCTTTGATGATGTTTTGCTCAAGCCATGGATTGTCGACCAACTCGAATTTGTGGAAGGGCCCGTTCTTGTACTGGCGGTCGCCGGAAATGCCTGTCCACGTGGCCTTATAGTATTCATGGTGGCCCACCTCGCTGGGCGTGACGATGTAGAACAGATTCGGAAACGTGATGCGCATCCAGCGTCCGGCGTTGTCCTGGTCGGAAATTGTATATACCCGTAGCTTGGAGACGAAAGCGTCCAGTTGTTCGGAGCTCCGGGTATCCTTGACATCCCAGAGTGCCTGAGCCAGGCAATTGGCCCCGCCCCAGACGCTTACCCACACGGGACGCTCGTCCGGCCTGTCAACAACCTCGATGATGTGACGCGAACCTTCGGAGCTTTTACCGGGCCCGACGCCTTCCATGCCGAACTTGGGCAGACCGGTCTTGGTGACGCTCAGCAGGTGTTCGGTTGTGGGATAGCCCGGCGCGTGCTTCAAAAGATTCTCACGTACTTTACCGTAGGCTTCGATTCGCTCGCGGATTTTCTCGGGCCGAACCTTATCTCTGAGCCAGACTGATGTTGTCGCTATTAAGCCCTCGACCTCATATTCGTTGGATTAAACCAGAAAACGCACCATCGACTGCTCGTCATCCGGTTCGTTTGTAATGTCGGTCAGCACAATCACACGCGGCTTGTCAAGCTGTTCAAAAACAACCTCCTGCTCGGCTACGCTCTTGTGAGACATTATTAAAATAACGAGCATGGCAAAAAAACATTTCGTAAATATGTGCTCCTCGTGTTTTGTTATCACAATTATTCTCCTTATTTTCAAAACCCGATCTAAGTATTTCATTGGATCGGAAACGTCCGCTTCGGCCCATTCACCCCTATCGAAACGGTGAAATTGCCTTTCTCCGGATCAACGGAAGCCTTTATCAGTTCGCCTTTTTTGGGATCATTCTTATTGGCAATGAATTCTTCGGCGGTATTACCCTCGTTGCCATATATAGTATTGTAATGTATCTGGTAGATCGCCTTAACACTCGGTAGTGCCTTTAGCGCCCGAAACGTATTTGGTTGAATCCCTTTTCTCGGCCCGTTCATCGCCACGCATACTGTGGGACTCAGTGCTTTTAGCAGAAGAGGATTGTTGCTCTGATCCAGCCCGTGATGCGTGACCTGGTAGAGATCTATCTTGCCAACGCGATTCACAGGATGAGCAAGATGATGCTCTACGTTCCAGGTGATATCGCCTCCGGCAAAGAATTTGAATCGACCGTAGCTCAAAACCATCGCGATACTCCTGGCATTGTCCCCTTCATCCGCTTTCTTTATCACGCAGCCATCCACGGGTGCATCAATATCACTATCGAAGCCTTCTATTTGTTTTTCCGATGCCACGCAATGAAGTTTAATCGGGGCCATTTGTCCGCTCGGATCGTTCTTGAGCGGGACATCGTCGCCCGCGCGGATTGGTGTGACTTTTCCTTTCGTAGCCTGCTGATACAACGGGTAGAGTTTTTTGAACGACCTGCCGGCCTGCTGGTGTTTGGGCGGCAGGGCACCTTTGTCCATAAAGCATTTAACGGGGATTCTCCCGGTCAGCTCCAGTATCCCCCCGTAATGGTCGGAATCAAAATGGGTGGTGATCAAATAATCGATGTGTTTCAAGCCTGCATACCGGCAGGCCCAATGTATCCGATCTGCATCCCGATGCTTTGGTTCCAGCGACCCCGTGTCGATCAGAACGGACTCGCCCAAAGGCGTTACGATAAGGGTGGAACCGCCGCCGACCATATCCAGAAAATAAATATCAAGAGTTCCGGGATTTTCCTCGTTGGCCGGGCTTTGATTCGAAAAAATACATGATATGACGGCTAAAACAAAAAGCAAACGTTTCATAGTCAGGCTCCTATATAAGTCCGCCTCGGGCGGATCAGATTTCTATGCAGCCAAAAACTCTAATCGAATCCTGCTTAGGCGTCAAGACCGTTGCTGAATTGGAAAAGTGTTTGTGCTCGAAGCAATTGTTCCATAAGATTTAGCGCAATAAATAGATATGAATATTGAACAGTTATGAAAAGAATTATTTCAGTATCGCGCAGAACCGATATCCCGGCGTTTTACGGCGACTGGTTTATGCTCCGGCTCAAAGAGGGTTTTGCCGGCGTGGTAAATCCGTTCGGCGGGCGAAAATATATCGTATTGCTCAAGCCCGAAGACGTCGTGTGTTTTGTGTTCTGGTCCAAGAACTTCAGCCCCTTTCTTGAGAGCCTGAAAGTTATCGATGACCTGGGATACAAATTCTATTTCAACTACACCGTTACCGCTCTGCCGGGTGTCTTTGAAAGCAACGTGGAAAGACAAGCAGCGATTGAAGGCCTCAAGCAGCTAAGCAGAACATATTCGCCACAGCATATAAACTGGCGGTTCGATCCGATCATCATCTCCAGCCTTTGTGACCGTGACTTTTACATCAGAGCTTTCGAAGAGCTTGCATCTGAGTTTGAAGGCCTGGTTGAGCGTTGTTACTTTAGCTTCGTGACAGAATACGGCAAGGTTAAACGTAACTTCGAAGAGCTCGAAAGAACCGCAGGCGTAAAAATCACAAATTGCAGCGAAGATTTCAAAATCGACATGGCAAACGAATTGTCTAAAATCGCAAAACGTTACGGCATTCGGATGTTTTCATGCTGTGGCGATTATTTAGTAAACGACTGCATTCAAAAAGGCCATTGTATCGACGGCAATATTATTGAGAGCTTATTCTTTGCCGAAGGGCTTGCGTACAAAGAAAAGCCGACAAGGAAAGAATGCGGCTGCACGGAAAGCTCCGATATCGGCACCTACGACACCTGCCCGCACGGCTGTGTTTACTGCTATGCAAATGTAAACAAGAACAGAGCCGTTAAATTGTTTAGAAAATACGATAAAGATTCCGCTTTTCTGGGCTACATTAAGTCCCAGTCTGACAAATGGCTCGCTGAAATTCAAAATGGCAGAGCGGAAAAAGATTCCGGACAATTAAAGTTTTAGCGATTGCCGCAAATGCGTGAGATCCGGTATTATCCTACATACTTCTTGCGACGTTTCTGCCGGCGGTAGTCCCGGCGACTAACTTGAGCACCAATTGCTCCATTGCCACTTTAGCTTGTGTTTGGCCGGTTTTAATTTCGTAGTCGGTTTCGCCCAATTGCTGGAGGTATTTGCCGACTTGCTTCAGGCTCATTTGCCGCAGGTGAGCGAAAAAAGCGTTCGTGTCACCCCATATTCGCAGTCTGTTTTCGATTTGACGTTGCTGCACACCTTTATCAAGCAAGATCTTGGCTTCGAACATCTTTCGGATATGATATGCGAAGGCGCCAACGACGGTGTACTCGGTTGATTTATCTGCTGCGAACATGCCTCTTAAACGTTCTATTGCAACTCCGGCGTTACCGGCGATGATTGCATCTATCACGGCAAAGGCGCTGAATAAACGATTATGACCAATGAGTGACTCGACATGCCTTTGTGCTATGATCTTCTGGTCGCCTGCGTACAAAGCCAGCTTGTCGATTTCACTGTATAGACGAGTTAGTCCATCGCCGGAAAGTTCAATTAAAAATATTGCCGTAGTCAGGTTTAGTTTTTTATCGTGCGCATCTTTTGCATATTCCATCAACCGGTACGGCAGGTCCCTGCGAGATGGCGGGGCGGCACTGATAAGTTTGCCAACCTTCGGGAGTTTCTTTGCAAGTTTGGTGCGTGAATCCCAGGACTTGACGGTCAATATTAGTCGTCCCGTGGGGCAGGGATTGTCAAAATATTTTTCGAGCAGCGGACGGTTCTTAGATATGAATTCGTCAGCTCCCTTTATACGAACGACTCGTTTGCCGGTTAGAAACGGTGCTGTCCGCAGCTCATCCAGCACATCTGATGCCGAGACCAAAGCCGCCTCGGCGTCAAAGAGTCCCGTAGCTCTTTGCGACGGATCCAAAAGCCCGTCGAGAAGCTCCTGGCACTGAGAGCTGACAAGAGAATCATCTTTGCCCGCAATTACGTAAATTAGCTCTGCCGCAAGGCATCCTGTGGAATGCGAATCACGATTCACGATATGCTTCACTTTTTATTGTTCTTTGTCCTTGTTTTCCGGTTTTGATTGTGACTTGCCTTTTTCGTTGGATTCGGCTTTCGAATTATCCGCTTCGGACACTATCTTTTCGGCTGCAACGAGCTTGTCACCGGCTTTGAGGTTTATCAAGCGCACGCCCTGAGTATTCCGGCCGATCGAACGGATTTGGTCGAGTCCGGTGCGGATAATTATCCCGTTTGCGGTTATCATCATCAGATCATCCTTGCTATGGACCGATTGGAGCGCGACGACTTTGCCGTTCCGAGAGCTTGTCTTGATGTTTTTCAAACCAACTCCGCCGCGACTCTGGGACCGGTAATTATCAAGACCTGTTCGTTTGCCGTATCCGTTTTCACATACCGTGAACAGAGCGGCTTTTTCCTCGACAATCACCATGCCGACGAGAGCATCGCCGGTGCGCAGGTTAATTCCTTTGACTCCTCGTGAGGCACGACCCATCGAACGAACCTGGCTTTCGTCAAAACGTATCGTCATTCCGTCTCGCGTGCCGAGTATGATATGATCGGAACCTGTGGTCAATGCAACATCAATCAAATCATCGTTCGGATCCAGATTAATGGCGATAACTCCGGTGGTTCTCGGGTTGCCGTAGGCCGACAATCTTGTTTTTTTGACAATACCGTTTTTTGTGGCCATTACCAGTTGCCGCTGTTGTGCTTCTTCGCCTTCTTCAGCGTCTTCGTCGTCGAAGCTACTGACATTGATTATCGATGCGACTTGTTGATTTCCAAGCTTCAGCAGGTTGACAATATTTCTGCCCTTGCTTTGCCTGGTCATACTCGGTATGTCATAAACTTTCAGCCAGTAGCACTTGCCGCGATTGGTAAAAATCAGCAGGTAATCGTGGGTAGAGGCGATGAACAGATGCTTTATGAAATCGCCTTCTTTTGTATCCGAGCCGATAATTCCTCTACCGCCTCTGGCCTGCTTGCGGTAGGTATCGATGGGAAGCCGCTTGACGTATCCGCTGTGACTTACCGTGACGATGACTTCCTCCTCGGCGATCAGGTCTTCATCGGCGAACAGCTCGGTGGCAGCGGCGATTTTTGTCCGCCTGGCGTCACCGAACTTTTCCTTTATTTCATGAATGTCTTCCCGGATGATATCCAGCAGGATTTGATCGCTGGCCAATATCGCCTCATAGCCTTCTATCTGCTCGATCAGGTCGGCGTACTCTTTAGCGAGCTTTTCCATCTCCAGGCCGGTAAGCCTCTGCAACTGCATTGTCAAAATCGCATCAGCCTGCGGGCCGGTAAGGAAATGTTCGCCTTTGCTTTTCTCATTAATAAAAGACTCGGGCAGGATTTTCTTCAGCGTACCCACTTCGGCCAACCGCAAAGGCTTCTTCATCAGGTTCAGCTTTGCGGTGGGGGTGTCCGGCGATTTCTTTATTAAATTGATAATCTCGTCGATGTCACTGACCGCCAGAATAAGGCCTTCGAGAATGTGGGCCCTGTTTTGGCATCTTTTCAGCAGGAACCGGCTTCGTCTGCGGATGACTATTTTGCGATGCTCAATGAAGCAATCGAGCATCTCCCTGATATTGAGTGTTTCAGGCCTGCTATTAACCAGCGAGATATTGGCGATGGCAAAAGTGGTCTGCAGAAGAGTGTAACGATACAGCTTATTCAGTACGACTTCGGCTTCGGCGTCTTTTTTCAGGTCCACGACAATGCGCAGTCCTTGGCGATCCGATTCATCTCTGACGTCAGACACTTCCGGGAGCGTATTTTTGTGAACGCAATCCGCGATCTTCGAGACTATCGTAGTCTTGACGACCATATATGGTATCTCGGTGACGACGATTCTCTCCCGGCCCTTTTTGTTCGTCTCGACACCGACTTTCCCTCGAACAGTCAAGTGACCCCGACCGGTCGTATAAGCGTCCATTATCCCTTTTCTGCCGCAGATAATTCCGCCTGTTGGGAAGTCCGGGCCGGGTAGAAGCTTGATAATATCCTTGAATCCACAGTCCGGCTCATTAATGACTAACAGCAGGGCATCACAAACCTCGGCGACGTTGTGCGGCGGGATATTAGTGGCCATTCCGACCGCGATTCCGGTAGAGCCGTTGACAAGCAGGTTCGGGAACTTAGACGGCAGCACAGTCGGCTCGGTCCGGGTCTCATCGTAGTTCGGTATGAAATCAACGGTGTCGTGCTTGAGATCTTCGAGCATGTCCGTTGCCGGCGCGGCCATTCTTGCCTCGGTATATCTCATTGCCGCCGGCGGGTCGGAATCGATACTCCCGAAGTTGCCCTGCGGGTTCACCAGCGGATAACGCATATTCCATTCCTGGCCCAGCCTGACAAGTGTTCCATAGGTTGCCTGGTCGCCGTGGGGGTGGTAGTTGCCGCCGGTATCACCGACGATCTTAGCGCACTTTCGGTGCTTGCTTCGGGGGCCGAGGTTTAAGTCGTTCATTGCAACCAGGATGCGTCTTTGCGAAGGTTTCAAGCCATCGCGAACGTCCGGCAGCGCACGTGAAACGATCACGCTCATCGCGTAATTTAGATACGAATTCTTCAACTCATCGAGGATACGCATATCCTCGAATTGTTCCTGTGGTTTCTCAATATCTTTCATATATTCTCTGTTATCCTTTAATGCTAAATCTTAGGCAAATAGATTACCTTTAGCCGCTCGAAAAGTCAAGAAATACTCGCTTTTTTTCAACGGATATGTGCTTTAATTTCTTCTCATCGAGGGCATATGACCCGATTTGCACGGTAAAATCCAGCCAGTTCAGACTCAAATGCCCCTGCTGTAAAGATTTAAGCTGTATTCAATGGCCGACGTCAAAAAAAGAGAGCTGGCAGCCCCGCAAGCTACCAGCCCTTTGAGCATCCTTGCAGTTTTGTTTCTTTCTGGTGTGGCCTGCTGTGTCAAGGCCCTTATTCTCTATGGGCTCACTACCCGATTGTAAATACGGACGTCGTCGATAAGGCCGGAATAGAAACTTTCTGGTTCAAGGTCTTTTCCGGCGCCAATATATAGGCTGCCATCACAACGGAAGACAGGCACGGTATCGGTGTCCGCGGCAACTTCGACACCGTCCACGTATAGGTGCCTGTGCATTGAATCACGATCATACACTAAGCCGACATGATGCCATTGATCATCTGTAACAACAAAATCCGATTCTAATGGACCAAAGTAGGCACCCATCAACCCGCTTATAAGTCTTCCACTTGATTGATCAGTGCCAAGCCAATTGCTTCCGGGGCCATAAGTAGGATCTTCAGGAGAATCTGCTTGAGATATGATAAACTGCCCTGATGCACTGCTTTTAATCCAGACAAAGACACTGAATGATACATCTCCAGGATTCAATACAAAGGGCGTGCTAACATAGTCGTCGATCCCGTCGAACTGAAGCGCGCCGCCTACCTTACCGCCGTCAGGCTGCCAGGCCGGACCGCCAATGACAACCGCATCGTCATCACCAACGGCACTATCCTCGGCGAAATCGCCTTCTAGCTCGTCCAATGCCCAGTGCGCTATGAGCGTATGGTCTATTGGTTCTATGTATTCAGTAAGAACGATCAGATCCTGAACATCGACAATGCCGTCGCCTAACGGCATTGGGCCGATATCACACAAGGGGTAGTTTTCACCCCAGTGGTCCGTCAAAATCGCAACGTCTTTCACATCTACAATTGCATCGCCATTAAAGTCAACGACTGGAATGATGGACGCCTGCCATATATCATAAAGACCGTAACCTCTTGACCGATTCCAGCAGGTAAGGTACAGCGTAGTTCCATCAGGCGAGATGTCCGCATAATCCACGTCATCGGTATTGATAAACGGCCCAAGATTTATCGGTTCTCCCCAGGGATCCGAAGTTGTCCTTCGTCTCGTTATCCAGAGATCCCAAGGATTACTGTACTTGCCAGGTCGCTTGGAACTGAAGATGAGTGTCAGGCCGTCGGATGTAATGCTGGGTGCAATGTCAGCACTTGAGCTGTTGATGGTCGGCCCGAGATTCACCGGTGCGCTCCAGGCATCATTCCTGCTCGGGCGCGTCGTGACGTATAGGTCATTGCCTCCTTGACCACCAGCCCGATCCGAGTTAAAGTAGAGCGATAGACCATCGGCCGAAATGCAAGGGCAATTATCAACGATATCTTCGTCCGAACTGTTGACCGTTTCACCGAGGCTCACAGCGGTACACCACTCGCCGTCTGTCGTTTCACGGGTCGTTACAAATAGGTCATGACGGGTGCCCATCAAGTAACCTCGGCTGAAGAAAAGCTCCAGACCATCCGCAGAGATGCTCGGATCCCATTCACAGAGACTTGGTGCGTTGACGGGTTGGTTGACGGCAGGCCCAAGGTTCATATGCTCCCCCCAATCATCATCAAGTGTTTCCCGTGTCGAGACACAGATGCCCCATCCCTCCCCGCCGGGTCTAGAATCGTAGAATAGTGATAGACCATCGGCTGAAAGGCTCGCTCCACCATCCTGCATTGAGGAGTTGACCGTTGGTCCGAGATTCACGGGTTCACCGAAGATGAAGTCCGCCTTCGCACTCCCGCTGCTAAGAACAACTGCGGCGACAAATCCAACTAACATTAATCTCATTCTGTAACCATTTAACCATTTCATGCTACACCTTCCTTTCTGCCCTTAAGGGCAAAACAACGTTAAAAAACCATACACAAGTCATTCCGACCGGAGTCCCGACACAAGTCGGGACGAAGTGGAGGAATCTATTCAAATAGATCCCTCGGCTACGCTCGGGATGACTACTACAGTATTTCATACTACACCTGCCTTTCTG
>JBARRE010000259.1:0-1908 GCA_049644065.1 Sedimentisphaerales bacterium
CGATCACCTTCCCTTTTCCGTCGAGAATCTTTCCCATCCGCCGTGCTGCAATTACACCGCCTTGATAGTTATTCGTAGCCGCAAACGAAACATATTTGTCCGTATCGATTTCCGAGTCGATAATTACACAGGGTATATTCCTGGCGAACATTTCTTCGACCTTGGGCACGAGGGCATTGCTGCCGTTGGGCGCCAGAACAACACCGGCAACTTTCAGAGCAATGAAATCTTCGACTATTTGTATCTGCCTTTCACGATCGCTCTCAAGCTCCGGACCGTTCCAGGAAATTTCATAGCCAAATTCCTTGCCTGCCTCTTCCGCCCCGGCGTGTACCGACTCCCAGAAAACCGATGACGTCCCTTTGGGAATCACAGCGATACGTCGTTCATTACGGCTGCTCCCCTTCCTGGCGATTCCAATAATGATAAAAACAGCGGCTATTACAACCAGAGCAATTATACCTATAGCTTTTTTCATGGCTTGTACTCCTAACTTTTTTTCGTATCATCTCCTTATTTATAACCAAGGATGTATACACGGATTTTAACAAAAAAAATCGCAAACGAAAACATTTGTCTTTCAAGACTTTTTCGTGGTACTATCTGAGCAAAATTGCAGTTGTGAAAGCGTCAGGAAAATGGCAAAATGACGGGAGAATTCGTGCCGGAGTCACAGATAGTTCGAAATTCGTCATCAAATATAAAAAAGTTGGTTTTCGGCCTGGTACTCTGTCATGATTGATTCTGTAGCTTGTCATTCCCGCCTTCGCGGGAATGACAACTAATCGAAGTTTACAGACTACTAATATGAAGTATTCAGGGAGTTTAACGAGTGCAATATACAGCGGATAACATTTTAGTGAAACCCGGCGTTTTCCCGGATGATCCGGATTTGATCTTATCAATCACGCCGGAGAAGGCGGGTTGGGAATATATTTCCTTTCAGGTCAGACGGCTTGCAGTAAATCGGAGTTGGTCATTTGCGACCGGCGAGAATGAACTGGTCATAGCGAATCTTAACGGGCGCTATACTGTTCGTTCGAATCGGGGGCAGTGGTCCGGGATCGGCACGCGTAAGGATGTTTTCCAGGGCGCGGCCCATGCATTGTATCTGCCCCGGCGCTGCGAGTTTACAATTACCGCCGAGCAAAGCGGTGAATATGCCGTAGCCTGGGTGCCGACCGATCAGGATAACCAGCCATGGCTAATCAAGCCCGAGGATGTGGCGATTGCTGTGCGGGGAGGTGATAACGTTAGTCGTCAGATTAATGACTTGCTTGCTTCGGGCTCGCCCGTTCATCGCCTGGTGCTGGTTGAGGTTTATACTCCCAGCGGCAACTGGAGCAGTTATCCACCTCACAAGCATGATATCCACCTGGAAGATAAGGACGGTTATCTGCTCGAAGCCGATCTGGAGGAAGTGTATTTTTATAAAATTGACAAACCCGATGGATATGCCTATCAGCGAGTGTATACGGATGAAACATCGCCGCTTCATAAAGCAGGTTGTCCCATTGACGCTTTGGTCCGGGCGGAAAATAACTGTGCCGTTCTAGTGCCGGAAGGTTATCATCCGGTGGTGAGCGCCCCGGGATACACAACTTATTATTTGAATGTATTAGCAGGAAGCGCCCAGACGCTCGCTAATCAGGATGATCCGAAATATACATGGGTAAAAGATAGTTACAAGCTAAAAGACAATCGGCTGCCGTTATATTAATCCGCTCCGGGTCGCGCATCGGTTGCTTTTTTGCAGGAGTATTATATGAGTCAGGACAAACGGACATACGACACGCTTCACATGGGGCGTTCATCGATAGACCTTTACAGCAATGACATAGGTGCGCCGTTTGTGGATATTACCGGTTTTGCCGCGTATGTCGGAGGCTCGCCGACGAATATAAGCGT
>JBARRE010000260.1:0-13216 GCA_049644065.1 Sedimentisphaerales bacterium
GCGTAAAGGGCTACCATTTCCTGATAATGCTGCTGGAGTGTTCGGCCCGGGCCCAGCGATTCGATGGTTGAGATATTTGGGTCGAGATCAGCACTCCATATCTCGTAGAATGGGGGTCCCAAACAAAAGGCCAGTGCCGTCTCATCCGGGGCCCAGGAAGCATTAATAATATGACCGCTGAGAACTTTTAATGCCTGCTTTTTGTCTAGATCGTAGATCCACAATCCTGTTTTTTCCTCAGGATTGCGGAAACCTGCCAGACTGAACTGGTTACCTTTTGGTGACCAGTTTCCGCCCCATATTCGCAGAGGTCCTGTCCATTGGGCAATAAGTGATTGTGACACTGCGTCCACAATCTTCAACCAGCCGTTTTTGACATAAGCCATTTTCTTTTTATCCGGTGACATTAATGATTTGCCCGAAAACGCAAGGATCGGCTGGAGCTGAGCCTCTATGTCTTCGATGGAAATTCTGTAGAACATTCCATCTGAACGATAGTAAACATGCTTTGAATCCTGACTCCAGGACGGCCCTCCTCCTCGAGCCAGACGTTTGGGCTCGGTTCCGTCTTTATGTATAATCCAGACCTCATTTTCTGTCTTGAGAGGAGGAAAGTGCCTCTTGCGTTCAACAGCCGTGTATTTCGAAAGGTGCAGGGTTCGACACTGACGGGAAAAGGCGATATACCGGCCATCGGGTGACCATTTCGGATCATGGCCGGGAACCATAAACAACTCAGTTTCTTGTGAGTTTAGATCAAAAACCGCCAGACCGCTATAACCATAAACACCCATGCTGAATGCCAGTTTGGTATTGTCCGGAGACCAGTCTGCGGTAAATCCATCGGTTGTGAGTCGCCTGCCGCCTTTCGCTGCGAGGTTACGATAAATTTCTACAGCTTCCAACATGGACAAGAAAGCAACTCCATTAGGCTCAAGATCCGGGTGATGCCATAATCGGCCAGCTTCCAGGATGTCAAACACATATTTTTTCGACCAATCTTTAAATTCACGTTTGGAATCAATATCTGAATCCGTAATCCGATGAAAAAGAGCACTTGCCATTTCATAATCACCCAGGGCTGTCAGGGCACAGAAAATACGAAAGTGGAGGATGGTTGCATCCGGGAAGAACCTCAAACCCTCTTCTGCATCTGTAATAGCACGTTCATATTCGCCCATATGCAGATACATCTCACAGCGTTGGTCGTATAATTTAGTACGCTGTGAATCATCCTTGGGAGTAAGTCTTATGGCATTATCGTAATCCGCAATTGCCTCTTCATAATGGCCGAGTTCCCGTAACGCAAAAGCACGGAGAGAGTAACCCAGGGGATCCTCTGATCGCAATGCAGTCATAACCAGAGCATCTTCCTTCATCTGTTCATACTTCTTGGAAGCGTAGTATGTGAAGGCTCGTAGCCTGCGAGACTCATAGTGTCCACGATCAAGTTGTAAAGCCTCGTTGAGAAATTCGAGTTTCTCCCTTATCGAAATGGCTATCATGGCTCGCAGAAAATATGCTTGCGCAGTCTCTGGAAGCAATTCGTCAGCCTTCTGTCGGTGTTCCCCAATTTTCTCGAACCTCTCGCTGTCACCGGATTCAGTTTCCAGGAATATCCTAGCCAATAATAGATGGGCTGCACCGGCAATCTCGGGGCTCTGATCAAGCAAATCCTTCAGCGTGATCATGGCTTCATCCGGCTGGCCGACGTCTACGAGAATGCTGGCACATAGAAATTGCGCCTTGAGACCAACGTGTTTACTATTTACGACAGACTCGGCGCTCTTCAGAGCTGCTGCGAGGTCGCCTTTGACAAAGGATTCTTGAGCCTCGGACATAATATTTTTGTGCACAAGAGATTCGGCTTCTGCAAGTTGGAGCCTATTTTGATTCAACATTAGGAAGGTGATTATCACAGTACCGATTAGGACTGCTATTGACGAAGTAATGATTGTCTGTGACTTGTGCCTGCGTAGGAACTTCTGCAAACGATATATAGCTTTGGGTGCTCTAGCGATGACCGGCTCATTGTCCAGATGCCGCTGGACATCCAAAGCCAATGCACTTGCCGTGTCATACCGACGACTGCGGTCCTTCTCCAGCGTCTTCATCACAATCCAATCGAGATCGCCACGTATCAGTTTAGGCATCAACTCAGGGCTTGAACTATGCTGCTTTGCGACATTAGTCAACGCTTCTCCTAATGTGCTCAGCTTAGTCGACGGCTTGGTAGGCTCCTCCTCACATATGATTTTCTGCATCTGAAGAAAACCTGCTTCGCATAACTTCTCTTCAGTGAATGGAATTGTTCCGGTCAGCAGTTCATAAAGCAATATACCTAAGGAATAGATATCCGTCCTGGTGTCGACATCCAGGTCGCTAAGTTCAGCCTGCTCGGGGCTCATGTAGGCGGGTGTGCCAATGATGTGGGCGTGTCGGGTAAACAGCGTCTTTTCCGTCAGTCGCTGGTTCGTTGCCTTGGCGATGCCAAAATCAATCACTTTTGGAACTGGCTGGCCATCGTGCTGCGTAACTATGATGTTCGATGGTTTGATGTCGCGGTGAATAATTCCTTTTTGATGAGCATGCTGGACAGCGCTGCAGACCAAAGTGAATAACCTGAGCCGTTCTTTGATGCTCAACCTGTTTTTGTCACAATACTCAGTTATAGAGGTTCCTGGAACAAGATCCATCACAAAATAGGGCCGTCCTGTATCAGTTGCGCCCGCATCCAGAACTTTGGCAATATTGGGGTGATTCATTATGGCAAGGGCCTGACGCTCGGCCTCAAATCGGGCAATGACAGATTTAGTATCCATACCCAATTTGATGATTTTCAATGCGACTTTACGGCGAATCGGTTTTTCCTGCTCGGCCATATAAACGACAGCCATGCCGCCTTCGCCGATTTTTTCCACCAATTTATACCGGCCAATAACTGTGCCGGGGCCCTCGGTTATGGGAGTCGTATCATGGAGAAGAGTCGATTCGAGTGCAGGAGCATCAAGGATACTGCTTTGATAATGATGTAGCAGCAAGGCCTCCACGGCCGCACATAATTCAGTATCATCGCCACAAGCCCTTTTCACGTAACCCGCCTGCTCATCGCGATCTTCAAACTCGATGGCATTGCGAAAAATGTCTTCTTCGTTTTTATCTTCAACCGTCACTGTTTAGCTCCTTTACGATGGGCTTCTATAATACAATGCGTGATTTAGCCTCAGACTGGCCGGAAAAATCCTGCAAAATCTCAAAAAAATCACAGGGGCGAATCTAACTGACTTCTCGAAGGAGCCAGGCCCGGGTATATGCCCAGTAAGTCTTAGCTGTAGTTAGTGAAATGCCCAGGCTTTTTGCACTTTGTTCGATGGTCAGTCCTGCGTAAAACCGCAGCTTGACAAGATCGGCTTTGAGTTCATCCTTTTTTTCGAGCTTCTCAAGAGCCTCGTCTAAGGCAATAATCTCGTCTAAAGCTGCCTCATCTGAGGCTATCAAGAGCGGCTCGCTCAGCTCTACGCGCTTTTGCTCGCCTCCCCGCTTGTGGGTCATTTTCCGGCGTGCATTATCAATCAGTATCCGCCGCATCGCCTCCGCGGCCGCCTTGAAGAAATGCCCCCTGTTATCCCAGCTTTGATCTTCTGTTCCGACCAATCTCAGATAGGCTTCGTGTACGAGCGCTGTGGCTTGCAGCGTCTGACCGGGTAGTTCGTGCGACAACTTCTGAGCAGCGAGAAGACGCAATTCTTCATAGATAAGTGGAAGCAATTCTTCCGTAGCTCGGGGATCACCCTGCTCGATTGCATTCAAGATTCGTGTAACGTCGGCCATAATCATTCTATGATCCGGATTTCTCAATATGGTCACTATATTGTACCGAGAATTAAGCGATGGTTCAAATACTACCCCCAAACAAGTTTGATCTTACTACTCTGGGTACCAATAATCAGAAATCCGGAAAAAGACGAATGGGCGCGGAAATTGTGACAATTTCACAGGAAAAATGATAGGAAAGGGTTCGATTTGCTTAGATTATTCGTATTGCGCGGGCGGGCGCGGGAAATCCCGCGCTGCTTCGAGGCATGTTTTGCTGCTTGGGCCTGTTTTAGTCCAGCCAGGTTCCCAAAGGCACCTTTACTTCTTTGGACTTTTTCTCTTTTTTGGTCTGTTCGAGCGATTGCGGCTCAGCCACTTTGCGGTAGCCTAATGCCTTTATGACATCGAGGACTTCCGTCCAAGTGGGGAAGGGCCTTGTATTTTTCCGCTTATATTCGTCGATTGCCATGAGAAACTCGAACTGCTCATCGGACATTTGCCCTTCTTCAGCGGATTTTCGGTCATCGGCCAGCCGTCTGCCCGGCCCACGCCGGCGGTCCAGGCCCAAACGCCTGTCGACAACACTGCCCCGGCGATCATCGTCTTTGCGACGCTCTGTAGCTCGTTCTTTTTCCATATTAAAAGTCATCCTCGAAAAAGTCGTCGTCGAAATCGCCTTCATCTTCGTTTTCCAGTGCGAAATCATAGAAATCGTCGTAGGCGTGCTGCGACTCGATTATTACATGGGCCTCATCAAGAAATTCTTCGGGGACCATTACGGCAATTTCCTTGGAGCCAATTTCATGCGCTTCCGGCTCGGTTATAGTAGCAGAGATATCGTTAGCCTCCAGAATAGACTTGTATTCTGTGGCCTGCTCCATATCCTCGGCGAAAGCAACGACAACATATCCTTCAAGCTTTGCCTGCGACTTATGGCCTTTTTTATTACGCTTAGCCATTACTTATTCCTCCACAACAACTTTATTCCTAAACTCTTTACATTTCAGGAATCCTGCCTAATCTGTCCCGGATTGTTGGGACAGTTCTTTAAGGAACCTCTCACTCGAATCTTGTCGTCAAATTGTACCCGGCGAATAATTAAAATTATGAACTTATGAAAAAAAATCTGCTTGAAGTTATCAGCTCTCGCAACTAATTTATGACTATCGACCCTCTAACTATAAAAAAATAACGTTTTAGCACTTTTTTTTTATTGCATATTCCATAGCTTATATGTAATAAAGCTTGATTGCGTGCCGGGCTTATGGAGTTGGCGCCGGCCAATTACATATTAATCTTGTAAATATGGAGGTTTTAGAATGGCAAAGAAAAAGGAATCTTTGATTGTGGCCAGCAAGGTAAAGGCTTACATTAAAAGCAAAAAGATGATGACCTCATCCGATTCGCTTGAGGCCATTAGTGATCGGGTCTATTGTATGCTTGATGCTGCCATAGACCGAACGAAGGCTAATCGCCGCAGCACAGTCAAGGCACAGGATCTGTAGTCCTTGTTAGAAGCCCGTTAGTGTTTTATTTATGGTCTGACGGGTAGGTTATGCGCTAACGTCTTTTGATTAAAGATTTTAGCGGCAATATTACGGTTGAAACAAGCCGTTCTGGCTCATTCATAACGGAACGGCTTGTTTTTTCAGCCTCCGACCTATAAAATGCGTTTATCAACATCAAAATTCACGCTTTTTATCAAAATAATTTCAACTTATTTCCGCTAAAAGCCGAATTTATATAATAGGTATTGGCTTAATTACTAATATTTCTGGCGCTTAAGGTTAAGATTGGGTGATTTCTTGCCGATTAAGGAGCTTATTGACAGCCTATGATATGGCTGTGCAACAGGGTATTTCCTGGGCTAAATGGATAAAATACTTAGGTTGTGATTATAAACATGTCGTGATTTATTATTGAACGAATGATTATGGGTCTATACTTGCTGGTGATTATATGAGAATTTTCATGTTAGGCTGGGAATTTCCACCCTTTATCAGTGGTGGGTTGGGCACCGCCTGCTACGGTCTTACCCGAGCAATGGACCAGCTTGGCATGGAGGTTATGTTCGTTCTGCCCAAGATGGTCGAGAGTAAATATACGACTCACGTCAAATTACTGACCCCGGGTTCACAGACATCCGCATCGTTCGTTAAGTTCAACGAGCTGAAAAATGTAAAATTTCACGCAATTAGCTCACCACTACAGCCCTATTCCACGCCGGACACTTACCGGCAAAGAATAGAAGAGACATTGAGACATAAACAGGAAATACTCGGCGGCAGCATCAGTTCTGCCAGCCAGCTATTCTTATCAAAAGACTACAGCAGCGATATGTACACCGAAGTCCATCGTTATGCTGCTATGGCCGCTGAATTAGCTGAAAATGAGCAGTTTGATATTGTCCACGCCCATGACTGGATGACCTATCCTGCGGGAATCGCCGTATCGGCTATCAGTGAAAGACCGTTGGTTGTACACGTGCACTCGACAGAATTCGACCGCAGCGGCGAGCATGTAAACCAGATGATTTATGACATCGAACGAGAAGGTATGCACCGGGCCGACAAGGTCATTACTGTTAGCCATTTTACCCGCAATATTATCATAGGCCGATACGGTGTCAGCGGTGATAAAGTGGAAGTCGTGTATAACGGCGTCGAGCGCAGCGGAAAATGGTCTTTGGACGAAGCCGTCATCGATAAAGATGAGAAAATTGTGCTGTTCCTGGGCCGAATTACGATGCAAAAAGGTCCGGAATACTTCCTCCATGCCGCCAAGAAAGTCCTTGAGGTTATGGATAATGTCAAGTTCGTGATGGCCGGCTCCGGCGATATGATGCACCAGGCGATCGAAATGGCCGCAGAGCTGGGGATTGGGCACAAGGTGCTGTTCACAGGCTTCTTACGCGGCGAAGATGTGCAGAAAATATACAAGATGGCTGATTTATACGTTATGCCTTCGGTGTCGGAACCATTCGGGATCGCACCGCTGGAGGCGCTGGACAACGACGTACCTGTCATTATAAGTAAGCAAAGCGGTGTATCGGAAGTTCTGGTGCACGCCCTGAAGGTTGACTTCTGGGATGTCAATGAAATCGCCAACAAGGTTGTTGCCGTGCTGAAATATCCACCGTTGCAGATGACACTGCGAAGTCACGGCAATTTCGAGGTCAGAAGACTGCGTTGGAAAGACGCAGCGGCCAAGTGTGGAAAAATCTACGAGGAGATGCTGGTTCCGGTCTAAGCATCACACATAAAATAAACCCAATACGATATCCGGCGTGAGTGAACTCCAGCGGATATTAATACGAGATTGAAGATTATGCCATCTGTATGTTTCTACTTTCAAGTGCATCAGCCCGTGCGATTAAGGCACTACACTGTATTTGACAAAAACGACCAATATTTTGATGACAATAAGAACGGCTCGATTTGCAGGAAGGTGGCAAACAAATGCTATCTTCCAGCTAACCGGTTGCTTCTGGATTTGATAAACAAATCTGATGGCAGATTTCGGATAGCCTACAGTGTTACCGGCCTGTTGCTGGAGCAGCTCGAGCGTTACTCGCCGGAAGTGATGAGCACATTTGACGCCCTGGCGGAAACAGGGTGCGTGGAATTTCTGGCTGAAACTTATTATCACAGCCTCAGTTTTCTGTACTCTCGCAATGAATTCGCCGAGCAGATCAACAAGCACGTCGAAGCGATAGACTACTTTTTTGGTCAAAAACCGAGGATATTTAGAAATACGGAGCTTATATACAACAATGATTTAGCCGGCCTGATCGAATCAATGGGCTGTTTCGACGCGATCATTACCGAAGGGGCCGACCACATTCTGGGTTATAGAAGTCCTAATTTTGTCTACCAGCCCAAAGGCTGCAATCATTTGAAGCTCCTGCTGAAAAACTATTCGCTAAGTGATGATATTGCCTTTAGATTCTCCAATCGCGACTGGCCCCAGTGGCCTTTGACGGCGGAAAAGTTCGCACGATGGGTCAGTAATGTCAATGGCAACGGCAATATTGTCAATCTATTCATGGACTACGAGACATTCGGTGAACACCAGTGGGAAGATACCGGTATATTTGATTTCATGCGGCATCTACCCGAGGAGGTTCTAAGGCACCCTGACAACGACTTTAAAACTCCAAGCGAGGTTATACAATCCTACGGCAGCGCCGACACGGTTGATGTGCCGCATATCATAAGCTGGGCCGATACCGAAAGAGACCTCTCGGCGTGGCTTGGGAACGCCATGCAATCCAATGCGATTCACGAGCTTTACCGGATCGAGAAGAAAATCAAGAATACGAATGACGAGAAAATCATTGGGGACTGGCGAAAATTGCAGACGTCGGACCATTTTTATTATATGTGCACAAAATATTTTGCCGACGGCGATGTGCATAAGTATTTTAATCCCTATGACTCGCCGTACGACTCTTACATTAACTTTATGAATGTGCTGGGCCATCTGCACAAGCGCTGTTCAGGAAAAGTGGATGGTGCCGCATTTTGTCCCACACCGGGACAAGACCCATCTGAACTATTATCCGGTCCGGCATCGGGGATTCAAAACCTACCTGATTTACAGCCAGTAGAATAGATGCCCTGTTTTGTTGCCTACTCGAAGCAATACTGGTTCTCTCCCAATCAGAGACTTCATAATGGAGAGCATGCTATAGAGAGGGCTTGGATTTCATCTTGATAGTACCGTTTGGAGTAAGATAGTGTTAACATTGCAGAAAGCCGATGAAGCAACAAGCATATCCGTATCAATCGCCGATCAAGACATTGATAATCTATTGACGAAGGAATGGTTATTAACCAACGGGCGCGGCAGCTATGCATCGTCAACGATTGTGGGCTGCAATACCAGGGCCTACCATGGACTCCTGATCGGCTCGTTAATGCCGCCGGCTCACAGGGCAATGGCATTATCCAATTGCCTGGAGATGGTCATATCTAAAGGTGAGGTCTTCAATCTTTCGACCTTTGAATTTGCGGACAAGTTTGCGCCGGCGGGTTTTGGCTTTCTAAAGAAATTCTGCCGGGATATCGGGGCACATTTCGACTATGAGCTTGCGAACGTGGAACTGACCAAATCCGTGTATCTCGTACGAGATACCGATACGGTCGCCATCGTGTATAATTTCACCCGTGTCGCCGAGCCGGTGGAGTTCGTATCACGACCGTTTATCGGCTTAAGAGACTTCCACGCGCTGCAAAATTCCTACGCTATGTTATGTTCCAAATGGCTCGGGTCGGACGCACGCGGATTGCTGATTCGCCACCAGATGCCAGGCAGTTGTGAACTGCAGTTGTGCTGCCCGTCCGCCCATTTTGAGAAGGACCCGCAATGGTGGTTCAATTTCACATATCGTCATGATAGGGAAAGAGGGCAGGGTTTCACCGAAGATTTGTGGGCGCCCGGCTTTTTCAAGTGCAGAATAGACAAGCCGGCAAAGATTGTCCTCTGGGCAAGCCTGAGACCGCCCACGGCCGGACATAAGCATAGTCCTGTAACGAACGCTGATATTGATACGGTCTGCAAAGATTTGCAAAGGTACCGGGAAGAGTTGAAATGTCAGGTGAAAAAGGCAAAAACCGAATTCCGAATCCCTGCTTCGAACGGCCGGTCAAAAAATCATTTGAGAATTGGAAACGGGAAATATTTTGAGATGCTATGTCTGGCCGCCGAGCAGCTTGTTACGAAACGCCAAACTAAGAATAATACCAGTACGACTATTTTGGCCGGTTATCCCTGGTTTGCAGACTGGGGCAGGGATGCGTTTATCTCACTGCCGGGTCTGCTGCTCGTAACCGGCAGGTTTGAGGAGGCAAAATCGGTCTTGACAACATTTGCCGGGGTGGCGGATGAGGGGATGATTCCGAATCGTTTCGATGATAACAGCGATTCGACTCATTTTAACAGCGTCGATGCCTCCCTTTGGTTTATCAACGCAGCGTTTCAATACCTGAGAGCCACCGATGATTCAAAGACTTTCATGCAGGAGCTTATGCCGATAATCCGCTGGATTATAGATTCATACCATAAGGGCACGAAGTTCGGCATTCATGCCGACGCCGATGGACTCATTACCGCGGGCGACGAGCAGACGCAGTTGTCCTGGATGGATGCCAAATGTGACGGCGTCGCTTTCACGCCCAGATATGGAAAAGCGGTCGAGGTCAATGCGTTGTGGTACAATTGTCTCTGCCTCCTGGCTGAATTCTATGCCGACCGGGATGAAGAAAACGCCAAACGTTACGGATCTATGGCCGAGAAGGTTCGCGATGGTTTCTGTAACTTGTTCTGGAACGACGGCAAAGGTTACTTAAACGATTGCATTTTGCCCGACGGTTCGATAGACGACAGCCTTCGGCCAAACCAGATATTCGCAGTTTCTCTGAATTTCTCGCCATTATCAGAACAGCAGCAGGCTTCGGTTGTAGAGGTGGTGCAAAATCATTTATTAACGCCATACGGGCTGCGAACGCTTAGTCCGGATGCGGCGAACTACAAAGGTGAATATACTGGGCCCCTGCGGCAACGCGATGAGGCTTATCATCAGGGCACGGTCTGGCCGTATCTGATCGGGCCGTTTATAGAAGCGTATTTGAAAGTAAACGAATTCAGCCCGGAAAGCAAAAATCAAGCCGCCGAATTCGTTGAACCTTTGCTTGGGCATCTGACCGAAAACGGCTGCCTCGGAAGCATCTCGGAGATATTCGACGGCGATCCGCCTCATAAGCCAAAAGGCTGCTTCGCCCAGGCATGGAGCATCGCAGAATTGATAAGAGCTTATCGGTTAATTTGCAGGTAAAACAAATCAATAACAATGAGCGAGTTTTAACACTTCAGTTCTTCTCGAATCAGGCAGCCGTCACAGGGACAGAAGGCACGGATGTTCTTTTCGGGCGTTGCCGGCGGCACCTCGCAGCCCGGCATCAAAATGAACTTGTCCGGCACCGTTTCAATACACGCTCTGGCGGCCTCGGCGACCTCCTCCGGACTGCCCTCGAATAAAACGCCCGCCGGATTGAAATTGCCGCACAGAACCACGTCAGGTCCGGCAAGCTTGCGGGCCCTCGCAAGCGAAACCATCCAGTCCACGTCAATGACATCCGTTCCGCTTTCGGCCATGAACTCTACAATATTGGATATATTGCCGCAGACATGCAGCTTGGCGGTCGCCCCGGCTTCGTGAATAGCCGCTATCAATTTCCGCTCCAGAGGCATGACAAGCTCGGCATACATTTCGGGCGAAATAAGACTTGCCGCCGAATCGCCCACCCCAACCATATCCGCGCCGGCCTTGATTTGAGCGACAGCAAATGCGATGGCGTTCTCGACAATCACCTCGCCAGCCTCGACAAATATTTCCGGCTCATCGATTAAATCCAGCATGGCGCTTTCAACGCCCCGCAGGTCTCCGTACTCGGCCATGGGCCCTTCCACCCAGCCTAAGACGCTGTGGGTCTGTCCAACCTCGGCAGCCATTTTCCGCACGCTGTCGATTCGTTGTTTTGTCCGCTCGGCGTTCTCGATATCGAACCGTTTGACGCGTGATATGTCATTTCGTGTTTTTATGAACGCTTCTTTCGGTTTTCCAACTCCCTCGGCAGGATATTCGAACTCCATTCCATACGCAGAGGCCTCCCGCCACGGATCGCTTATCGCACTGACCTGGTCGAGATTAAAGGCTTTTGTTACTGCAAGCTGCGCCTCGACGAGGATATCGCCGTCGAGGTAATAATCTCTGTAAGAATGCCCGATAAAATGGGAGGCCCACGCCATAAAAATAGGGGTGACCGCGGGACGATCATAAGAATCGCCCTTAAGAATGGCGTTAATTCGTTCTTTCGGAGTCATAAATCACCTTATACAAAAGAGTAAATTCTAAATCCTAAGCACTAAATCCTAAACAAATTCAAATCACCGAAATTCGAAACTCAAAACGCCGTCCGGCAGTGAGTTCAGGCCCGCCATGTTTGGATCATTTAGCAATTTGAATTTCGATATTGTTTAGGATTTAGGATTTAGATATTAGGATTTCCTTTCAAGCGACGCATTAACCAGGGCCAAAAACGAGGTCCTTACCTGTTCAAATGTCGGCAATTTAGGGGTCTTTTCAACATTTGATTTCTTCGGCCATCGAGGCGAAATCATCAGCAGATAATCGAAGCCGGCCGGGATCTGCTCCTGATTTTGCCGAAAAGCCTCCCGCATCAGGCGTTTAAGCCGGTTGCGAATAACGGCGTTGCCGCGGGATTTACCTACGGAAACGCCCAGCTTGGAATATTCACAATCATTCTGGGCCATATAGAGTGTCAGGACTCCATTGCTTCGACGCCGGCCGCGAGCCATGACGGCTTTGAATTGACTGTTGCTGACAAGCCTTTTCTTTTTTGGGAAAGACAACTCTTTCATATCTTATGAACTCATCGATTCGGCTTCTCGTCAGGAATTTCACCTGCTCTTTTCAGTGCTAACTTTGTCAGGATCGGTCCGATGATTTCAAAGAAGATGCAAGTCGCAGTAATCGTCGCCAAAACCGAAGAACCGATTGCCAGGGCATGAGGAGCATTATATTTGACATGGAGCTGTGTAAACTCATGCTTGACGATCAGCGACAGGCCGATTGCCACACCGGCCTGGGAGAGAATCCCGAGTCCGACATACTTTTTAACTTTGTCTTCCACGTGCCCGAACAAGGCCCCGATACGGGCCCCGCCGATCAGTCCCGCCGACCGCCCGAGCACGTAAACGATTCCGACGGCTCCAAGAGCCGGCAGGGCGGACAACTGCAGATGCGCGCCGGCCAGGCAGAAAAACAACACAAACAGCAGCGGCATTACCTCCAGCAGCGGAGCCGTCACACGATGCAGCAGCGATTCGTGTCGCGCGTTGGCCAGAACGAATCCAACCACCATATTAGTCAAAATCAGCGACAAATGCCATCGTATTGATAAACCGGTACAAATAAGAATCACGCCGAAAACAACAATAAGAATATCCCTTGCGCTTTGCAATCGGCGTACCAGGTGGTAAAACAACAATCCGGCAACTCCGCCGACGACAAAACTCAAGCCGATTTCTTTCGCCGGGGCTAATAAAGCCCCGAGAATACCTTCCGAAGCACCCGAAGCTTCCGTTATCAAAAGGTTCTTTGCCAGGGCGGCTGCAAACCCGAAAATGATAATGGCCAATCCGTCGTCGAATCCAACCACGGCATAAAGCGTTGAAGTCAAGCTGCCCTTCGCCTTGCACTCTTGAATGACCGCAACGGTGCCCGCCGGTGCGCTGGCCGGCGCCATCGATCCGAAAATCAACGACATTGGTAAATCGCGGGTCAGTGCGTAGACGGCAAGAGTAACTACAATAAATG
>JBARRE010000261.1:0-4864 GCA_049644065.1 Sedimentisphaerales bacterium
GAGCCGTGACGGCTGGCTGCTTTGAGGGTCACGAAATATTCGCCGGGCTCGGTTGGGGCATTGCCGGTGATTATGCCGGTTGTTGCATCCAGCTTGAGCGTCGGTGGCAAGTTCTCCGCATTGAAACGAATCGGCCGCTTGCCCAGACATGGGATGCGATAAATGAAAGGTCTGCCGGGCCGGCAGCCATAGACTTTCGGGCCGTTTATCCGAGGCTCGGGACCGGGCTTGGGTGTAAGAATTACTTTTTCTTCTTTTAAGACGGGCGCATCAATGGCCTCCGGATCTTCCCCGGCGACGACAAACGCCGCATCGGCCCAGTCGGCATGGTCATTGCTCGTGTTATCACCGGCCGGATCGACCGACAGCGTCAAAGTCTTGTAGCCGGTCAAATCGATATCGACCTTTTTCGCCGGATCGCCAGCCTTGAGAACGCCGCTGTTGAACAGCAGTTTGCCGTCGCCGTAGATGCGGAAGCGGACGCTGCCGATTTTGCCGTTGACTTCATCGTCAACGCCGACATAGGCGGAGAAGCTCCTGCACGAGTTTTTCAAATCAATGTACATCAAGCTGGCGGCGTAAGTGCCGACGCCTTTGTCGAAGGTGCGGCCTGCGATTTTCAGCGGCTTGCTCTGGATGGATTTGTCCTTCTGAGGCGTGCCCCAGCCGGCTGTCATCTTTTCCAGATTCAAGGATGACAGCCACACCGTTCGTGCCGACTTGTCGGATTTTGCGGCTGAGTTGCAGCCCGAAAGTTGTGCTGTAAGAACGGCACAGATGGCAATCAAAAGGCAGGTTGATACATGGAATTGTTTGCGAATTCTACTCATCATGTTTCTCCTTCGTGGTAGGGGCAACCCTGTGTGGTTGCCCTGATTCATTCTCGGCATTCGGGCAGGCACGCGGGCCTGCCCCTACTTATGCACTCCTAAAGCAGGGCGAGCCAGCCGCCGTCGACGTAGATGATCTGTCCGGTGATAAATTCGCCCGCGCGCGAGGCGAGCAAGACCGCCGTGCCTATCAGGTCATCGGGTTGGCCCCACCTGGCGAGCGGGGTTTTCGACAGGACCCACCGGTTTAAATCCTCGTCGGTCCGGAGCGGCTCGGTCAGCTCCGTGGCGATATAACCCGGCCCGATTGCATTTACGTTGATGTTGTATTTTGCCCATTCGACGGCCAGCGTTTTCGTGAGCATGAGCAGGCCGCCCTTACTGCTGGCATACGCCGCCGTTGTGGGCCGGGCGGCATGGCACGTCAGTGAGCCGATATTGATAATCCTGCCGGCCTTGCCCGTCAGCTTTCGATGCCGGCAGAATGCCTGTGACAATACGAACGTGGAAGTAAGATTGACCTCAATGACCTGGTTCCACGTCTTGAGATCGACGTCTTCGGCCGGCCCGCGAATGGTTGTCCCGGCACAATTGACGAGAATATCAATACCTTTCGTTTCGGCGATGACGCTTTCGAAGAAATCATCTACGCCTTCTATGTTCTTAAGGTCGAACGGGAAGGTCCAGATTTTCTTGCCGGTGTCGGTATGAATTTGCCGGGCGGCTGCTTCAAGCTGCTCTTTCGAGCGGGAGGCGAGTGCAACATCCGCCCCGTACTCGGCCAGGCCTTTCGAGATGGCAAGCCCGATGCCTCTACTGCCGCCGGTGACCAGCGCCGTTTTTCCCGCTAAGTTAAAAAGATTGCTTTCCATAGCCGCCTAATAAAGCAGAAAAGCAATCAAATGGCAAGAGAAGAAAACCACAAGCAAATAACCGGGGCCTATGCCGTACTTATTGGCATAGGCCCCGAAATCATACAAATACTGCCGTTATTTCCACAAAAGCGGTTCTACTATTCAGCAGCTTCTCTCGGCTGGTACAGGCGGATGTCATCGAAGAACATCTTGCCCGAACCGCCGGGGATTGTCATGTTGCCCTGAGTACCCATGCCGAGTGCAATCCTGTCAACGTTGGTCAGGACTAAGCCCTTATCTGCTAAATCCTGAAGCGGAATGACCCATTCGGTCCAGGTGTCGATCTGTGCCGCGGCCGGATCATCGTGCACCACAATCGCAGATGCACCGGCAGTGTTTGACACGGCTACATACAACGGCTCGGCATCGTTGCTCTCGATACCGATGTCCTGGTGTGCCCATTGCGGACCAACTGTCCCGGTAGTCGTAACGTTGGTGAATACGGCCTGACATGTCAAAGCAGCATCGTGGCTTGTTACAGCCAAACCGATATAGACGTTCGAGTTCATCTGGATGTTCTCGAATGCGCCCAGTGCCGTCCACGTCGAGCCGTTGGTTGAATGAGATGCCTTAAAGTTTCCGGACAAATCGCGCTCGATCTTCACCCAGTACGGTGCGACTTCAGCGAGTGTCGTCGAGTTTGCGCTCGTGCTTACAGCGTCTGTCATGGGCCGGCGCTGGAAGGAAACACCGTTAGCAGGCGTTACGACCATTGATGCGTGCACAGAGCCTGGGTCGAGCGTTTCGCGAATCATTACGCCTGCCTTGGCCCATGCGTTGGTGTTATCCATGCTGAGTACCTTGGCTTGGATCGAGCCGACGCCGGTGAGCGTCTTATATGCATAGTGGTACTCGTCAGCAGTGTCCCAGATATCTGTGCCGGAGGCGGTCATTGTGTAGGTGCCGACCGGGCCTTCGGCGAAGCTGCCGACGGATGCCGGGTTGCCTCTGAACCACAGTGACAATTCCGTAACACCTTCTGCAGTCCAGTCTCGCTGGTCTGCCAATGTATGCTCCACCTCCGAATACTTCGAGTAGCCCTGCTTGTTGTTGTCGAAGAAAAGCGGCATTGACTGATTACCGCCGTGGACGATAGTCTCCTCTGTATAAGAAGGAGTTGTTTCGTCGCCGACAGCCGAGCCGGTGCCGTTACCAGGAACGTAACCGGGAGTACCCGGCGCGCCGGCGCCAAGACCATCGTGCCATGAGTACCATATCTCGTTATCCACTGCATTGTATTCCTCGATATCGTCTATGACAAAGAAATCGCCGGTCGTAAAGCTCCACACGTTGCCGGCCCACGGACTCTCGGGATTGACACCGTTGACCTCATCGATCCGCCAGAAGTAGGCAGTAGTCAATGAAAGTATGCCGGGGTCGTAGCTCTCCTCGCCGAGGGCCTTTGGCCCCTTGTACTCGGGTGAGGCTGTCGTTGCATTCTTTACGGCGTCCGCATCGGTGCCGAAGTACACCTCGTGCGAAGCGGCAACGGCTCCCGCATCCCAGGTCAGAACCACAGATGGCTTCACGTCCACGGCACCGTCGGCCGGATTCGGGCCGCTGACGGCGCCCAAAGTAGTGAAACTCCAGACATCGCCTTTATACGTACCGAGGCCATCGAACTCATCGACACGCCAGTAGTAAGTCTTGGCCAGCTTGAGCGAGCCGGGAGAGTAATTAGCAGGACCAGTAGGAACACCCATGGCAGCGTTACTCACCTCGTCATAATCTTCGCCGAAGACTACATAGTGCAATTTTGCGCCGAAACCGGGCGTCCAGCTAAGCCTTACATTAAGATCGACGAATTCGGCACTATCAGCCGGGTCGGGGAGATACGCAGTCTTGGGTGGAATCGAGAAACTCCAGACATCGCCTTTCCATGGACTGTTGGGCTCGGCTTCGTTGACCTCGTCGATCCGCCAGTAGTAAGTCGTGCCGGGAACAAGGCCGTCCGGATAAGCAAAGCCGGGAAAGCCGGCAACATAAAACAAATCACCCTGGTTGCCTCGGAATATATCTGAGTCCCGAGTGCCGTCGTTCACATCGTCGAAAACATCACCCAGATACACATCGCGAGAAGCGGCAAAAGCGCCCGCCCGCCAGGAAAGCGTTACCCACGTATCCTCATGCAGTGCACCATCTTTCGGGTTGGGACCCGAAGCGAGCGGTTGGTCGCCTAATCCTATCACATCATTTACCCAGTTGCCGATGAACTCAGCACAGGTCAAACCTCTGTCGTCTAACCAGCCAGGAGGGCCGCTACCAGCAGACTGGTTTATAAAAGCGACATAACCGTCGGTCTCTGTGTTGTGAATAACAAGAGGATCAGCCTGTGTGGCATTGCCTGCGAATACAGCAGCAACTTCCCAGGGGGCTACAACAGCACTGAGAGCGATGGGTCTATAAGTTATGACGGTGGTGTCACCGAGACTGGGCAGATATTCTTTACCTGTCTCTGTCACCGGCAGCGAAGTATTATCAGCAGATACGATAATACCAGAAGAAAGGTCAAGGATATTCGCAGCACCACTTGGGCCGTTTTCAGTGTTTCGAGACCCACCTTCATACGAAACGTATCCGAACCAGTCGCCGACATTTATAATCATGTTTCCGCCATCGAGCCACTCTTCAACAAGAGAACCATCCGGCTCAACGTTTGGGAATGGATAGAGGACACTCGGTATGCATCCGTTAAGCCAGAGAATGTCCATTTCACCATCATTCGTATTCGCTTCCATCCAGGCAGCAAATTCATCATACTGGTCGTCATCGAACTGCTGGATATCCGCGAACAGTTGTCCGGTTTCGGCAATGATCGTCTCAACGTCGGCTAACTGCGTAGTAACATCATACCAGCCATCGACGTTAGGTGCCCCGATGTAGAACGCTATGTCAGAAGCCATAGCTGTCGTGCAAAATGCAAATGCGACCACTAATACCAACATTAGATTTTTCATTTTTTTCCTCTTAATTTTAACTGAAAATTGATAGGAAGTTTCGCTCCGGCCACACACCGAAGCGGTCGGTAGTAATTTTTACATATTTATAGACTAAAATCATGCTTGATAATGGTTTTTGGGCCTATTGTTACCTCCTTCCTTCAACGGCCAATATGGGTGC
>JBARRE010000262.1:0-5873 GCA_049644065.1 Sedimentisphaerales bacterium
GCGTCCCTGAGCGTTTTCCCCTGAGCCAGGCCGACGCCTAAAGACCCGGTAAAAGCATCTCCCGCCGCTGTGGCATCGACAGCGTCAACCTTGACAGAAGGAACAAATTCCGCTGCGTCCTTCGTCGCCAGTAAGTATCCCCTGGCCCCCATAGTCAGGATAACCGCTTTGACGCCGCGGCCCAGCAGGTCTTTGGCCGCAACCAGCGCGGAATCTTCATCCGTGACTTTAATGCCGGTCAGAATCTCGGCTTCCGTTTCATTAGGCGTCAGGACGTCCACCTTCTTAAGAAATTCGGGGCTGAGCTTTTGTGCCGGCGCCGGGTCCAGAATAAAAGGCACGCCGGCGTCGTTCGCCAACCGGGCAGTGAATTCAACTGTTTCCAGCGGAACTTCAAGCTGTGCGGCTACTGCACCCGATGAGGCAATGACCAATTGGGCTTTCCGAACATCCTCCGGGGATAATTTCAGATTCGCGCTCGGGGCGACGACTATCACATTGTCACCAGCATCGTCAACTGTAATCAACGCAACGCCGGAAGGAGCCTCTTTTGTTTGGACGACATAATCTGTGTGAATACCAACTTTATGAAAATTGCTCAAAGATTGCCGGCCGAAAATATCGTCGCCCAATTTCGCCACAAAGTACACCTCGGCGCCCAGTTTCGCAGCGGCCACGGCCTGGTTCGCACCCTTACCGCCGGGCGTCATAATGAAATCCCCACCCAGAATCGTCTCGCCCTTGGCCGGTATCCTCGGAGACTTCACCACCAGGTCCATAT
Organism: Sedimentisphaerales bacterium; assembly: GCA_049644065.1. Classification (GTDB taxonomy): domain Bacteria; phylum Planctomycetota; class Phycisphaerae; order Sedimentisphaerales; family Anaerobacaceae; genus JAFGPJ01. The sequence goes on from JBARRE010000262.1 coordinate 782, forward strand.
TGGAACTGCCGACAACCACAATTTTTGTTTTTTTCTGCCCCAAGTCAATCCTACGCAAATATTTTACTTCGTCAATCTATCAACCATTAAGTCCTCGAAAGCACCCAGGTTTTTCCATCCGGTGGCGCAGTTAATCTCTTTGCCGTTTTCGTCGATTTTCGTATGCCCATCGTCTGTCACTCTGATCGGCAGCTTTTCAATCTTAACCAGCTCGGTTGACATCGCCAGATAAATTGCGACCGTATCGAAAAGGGTTGAGCTGCTCGAATTACATTTTTGATCGACCCTTTTATCGAGTTCGGCCTCGCTCAGATCTTTGTTCCCGCTCCGTATCCCTTGTTTGTGCCATGCACGATAATTTTCCATTAACGCCTGCGCTAATGGGCTGTTTTTGTTAAGCACTTTTTGATACTTCCGGTCTTTAATCTGAACGATACCGCATGTGTCCAGCGGCGTAATTGTCATATCCCAAGGTGCCGTAAAGACTTTTTGTGCTTCTTTGACAAAAGCCTTGACGTTATATTCGGCGCTGGGCGTCGGATTATTGCCATAGCCCCGGCGAACGCTGCCGTGCATGCCGACAAATTCAGCTTTCTCAGTGATTTTCGGCTCGCGCTCGAGCGCAGCGGCGATATTGGGCAACGGGCCGACAGCAACCAATTTAATCGGCTTGCGGGACTTCATAATCGTATCGATCAAAGCCTGCACGCCATCTTCATAAATCTTGCCGGGATACGATGACAGCTCGTAGTCTTTTGCCCATGCATCCTGCCGATGGTGACCTTTGTGCTGCTGTACGCCGATGCCGATGGGGATGTCCGCCCTGCCGACGATTTCCAGGAACTTTGCTACAGTTTTTGCCTTCGATGAAGTATTACCGACTGCGGTAGTAATCAGTTTAACCTCGAACTCGGGAGATTGCAGGAGCATTGCCAGCGCCCAGGTGTCATCGATGTCGTCGCAGATATCGGTATCGAAGATGACCGGGATTTTTTGCCCCGATGAACCGCCGCTGGTCGCACAGGAGCTTGACGACATTAGAAACACAGCGAGAATCGCTGAAATTGCTATCCACCTGACAGACAATACAAACGCCCTTAATCGCGCACCCATTGAAATCTTTGCCTCGTTCATCGTTTGGTCTCCTAAATTCGAAAGTTCCTGTCATTCACTTATTACCAAATATATTAAAAGGCCGCACTTTGTCAAACAATTTGATTTCTTTGGCGAACGTGTTTGTATATGATTTGTAGGAATGATTCAGCAGGAAAGAATACAGCTCCTCAACAACATGCCGCTCGGCGGCGGTAAATATGTACTCTACTGGATGCAGGCAGCACAGCGAGCCGAATACAACCACGCTCTGGAATACGCAATTCGAACGGCCAATAAATTGAAGAAACCTGTTCTCGTATTCTTCGGCATAACAGAGAGCTGGCCCGAGGCAAATCAGCGCCATTACTATTTCATGCTGGAAGGACTAAAAGAGGTTAAAAAAGCTCTTGAAGCGAAAGGCATTCAAATGGTCATCCGGCGGGATTCTCCCGATTCCGGCGCGGTGGAACTGGCAAAGGATGCCGCTCTGGTTGTCGTCGACGCGGGGCAATTACGAATCCAGAAGAAATGGCGGGCGAACGTGGCGGAGCTAATCGATTGCCCGCTGTACGAAGTTGAAACAAATCTGATTGTCCCCGTGGAAGAAGCTTCGTCGAAAGAGAATTTCTCAGCCGGCACATTCCGGCCAAGAATCACGAAGAAGCTCGATTACTATCTGGTCCCGATCAGGCAAAGTAAACCGAAGCTCGATTCGCTAAGCATGAAATTCCACACGTTCGATATTCACGAGATCGATAAAGCTCTATCGAAACTTGATATCGACAGAAGTGTCGCAAAAGTCGACGGCTTTCACGGCGGCACAAAACAGGCAAAACGCCGGTTGAGCAATTTTGTGAAAAATAAGCTGGATCGCTTCGCCGATATGCGAAACGACCCGACGGCCGATTATGTTTCGAACATGAGTCCGTATCTGCACTTCGGACAGATTTCACCGCTCTATATTGCTCTGAAGGTCTCGAAAACTTCCAGCGCCGGCAAGGATACGTATCTTGAGGAACTCATCGTCCGAAGAGAACTCAGCCATAATTTCGTATTTTATAATGACCGTTACGATACGTTTGCCTGCCTTGAACCCTGGGCCAAGAGAACTTTGAATTTCCACGGCAGGGACAAAAGGCAGTACGTGTATTCACTCAAGCAGTTCGAAAAAGCACAAACCCACGATCCGTACTGGAACGCGGCACAGAAAGAAATGGTCATCACCGGCAAGATGCACGGCTATATGAGAATGTACTGGGGCAAAAAAATTCTCGAATGGAGCAGGAACCCGCAGACGGGATTTAAGATTGCGCTGCAGCTCAACAACAAATACGAGCTTGACGGCAGAGATCCGAATGCCTTTGCCGGCGTGGCCTGGTGTTTCGGCAAGCACGATAGGGCCTGGGGCGAAAGACCCGTCTTCGGCAAGATTCGTTATATGAATGCGGCGGGACTCAAAAGAAAATTCAATGCCGACGCTTACGTGAAAAAAATCCAGGCACTGGAAAAAATATACTAGAAGGTGACACTATGCGAGTGGTAATAACAGGAGCGACAGGTTTTATAGGCATGGCATTGTGCAAAGCACTTTATAAAGATTACGAAATTATTGCACTATCACGCAATATCGAATCCGCCCACAAATCAATCGGCGATCTGGCCAAAGTCGTGCTATGGGATGCAAAGACAGCCACCGGTTGGGCCGAAGAAGCCGATGGAGCACTTGCCATAATAAATCTGGCCGGCGAAAATGCCGCCTCAGGCCGCTGGAACAAGGCAAGAAAGTCTCGAATCTTACAGAGCAGACTTGACGCAATCATCGCTATAGTCGAGACCATAAAGCAGATAAAGAATAAGCCGAAAGTGGTGATTCAGACCTCGGCCATCGGTTGGTACGGCTTGAGTTTAGATGAGTCGTTCGATGAAGATTCGCCGCCGGGCAAAGGATTTCTTGCAGGTGTGTGCCGGGACATTGAAAGCTCCGCCGAAGAAATCGAAAGATTGGGCGTCCGGTGCGCAGTCATTCGCACGGGAGTCGTCCTTGGCCGGGATGGAGGAGCCTTTGCAAAAATCGTAAAACCGTTTCGATTTTTTCTCGGCGGCTACCTCGGCAGCGGCAGGCAATGGTTCTCGTGGATACATCTTGAAGATGAGGTTGCAACAATAAAATTCCTTATGGAAAATGAACATCTTAAAGGTGCTTTTAATCTCACGGCGCCACAGCCTGTCACAATGAAAGAATTTAGTAAGATCCTTGGAAAAGTGATGCATCGACCGGTCTGGCTGAACGTCCCGGCCTTCGCCGCCAGACTGGCGTTCGGCGAAATAGCCGATGAAATGCTCCTAACCGGGCAAAAGGTCCTGCCAAAACGATTATTGAACACAGGATTCGATTTTAAGTATACTAATGTAGAACAAGCTCTGAATGACATTACAAGATAAAGGAGATAATCATGAGCCTGGCTGAATATTTCGAAAACATCAAAGGCCTTGGTGTCCTGGCGACAAGCGATACGGACGGCAACGTCGATATCGCTGTTTATTCCCGGCCCTACATTATCGATGAGAAAACCATCGCTTTTAGTATGCTGGAACGGCTGAGCTATTCAAATGTCCAGTCCAATCCCAAAGCCGCGTATATGTTCGTGGAGCAGGGCGAAGGATATGCCGGCAAAAGACTGCACCTGACCAAAACGGGCGAAGAGAAAGACCCGGAACGGATAAAAGAGATCAAGCAACAACATACAAGAACACGCGAGCCCGATGAAAAAGTCCGGCACCTGATCTATTTCACCGTGGACAAGATTCGCCCGCTCGTAGGTGACAAGACTTGATAGTTTTTTGGTGGGCCAAGGCCCACTCTACAGCTACCCTGGTAGAGTGTGCACCGCACACCATTTCGCGTTTTAAGAAACCTTTGAAGGAGAGCAAATGTATATAATACCGGCAATCGACCTGCGGGACGGAAAATGTGTAAGACTTATCCAGGGACAGTATGACCGACAGATAAACTATCGTGACAATCCCGTCGAACAGGCACAGGAATTCAGCTCGGACGGGGCAAAGTGGCTGCACATTGTTGACCTGGACGGAGCCAAACTCGGCAGGCCGGTCAATACCGAAACGATATCAGCCATTGCTGCTTTGGGGATACTTAACATCGAGGTCGGCGGCGGACTTCGCGACGAAGCTTCCATAAAACAACTGCTCGATATAGGCGTAAACAGAGTCATAATCGGCACGAAAGCCGTCCAGGATTTCGAGTGGTTCAGCGAAATGTCACGGAAATTCAGCGGCAAAATCGTCCTCGGCCTCGATGCTAAAGGCTCGAAAGTCGCTACACATGGCTGGACACAGGACAGTTCCCTGACCCTGCTGGAGTTTGCCCGCGAGGCGGCGAAACTTCCCCTGGCGGCGATAATTTATACCGACATTGCCAAAGACGGCATGATGTCGGGCCCGAACTTCGAGAGAACAAAATCACTCGTCGAGGCGGTCGATGTCCCTGTAGTCGCTTCCGGCGGCGTAAACACCGTAGAAGACATCAGAAAGCTAACCGAATTCAGCCCCGAAGCAGCCATAATCGGCCGGAGCCTGTACGAAGGCACCCTAAAACTCACCGACGCAATAGAGGCAGCAAAAAGATGAAAGAAATCACTATTGGCAATCAAGTCTTCAGCAAGATCATATGCGGGACAAATCCGTTCTACGGTCATTCCCACTTTAGTGATGCCCGAAACGCGGAGTATCTTGGCCGTTTTGACGATGAAACGATTGAGCGGATGATACAGCGATGCATTAGCCTGGGGATCAATGCGGTTGAATCCTCTGCAAATGAGCGAATCTTCTCAATCCTGTCACGGTTGCGGGACAAGAATCCCGAGCCGATTAATTTCGTAGGCAGCACCCGGATCGACGAGACCTCAGACATCAAGAGTCACCAACAGAAACTTTCGTTCCTGATCGAGAACCGGGCCGAGGTCTGTGTTCTCCATGC
>JBARRE010000263.1:0-13526 GCA_049644065.1 Sedimentisphaerales bacterium
GCAATCATCGGCACGCGAATACCGCCCTCATACAACGCGCGCTTGTAAGCCTGCAACGGGCCCGAACTGTTAAAGAACGTCGGATCAGCTCCGCCTTCCTTGTGCGGGCCGTTATCGCTGGTAAACATAACCAGTGTATTCTTATCGAGCCGGAGCTCTTTGAGCTTCGCCATCAGCCTGCCGACGTCACCATCCATCCGCGTTATCATAGCGGCGTGCCCCTTCTGTGGCTCGGGCCAGTCCTTGCCGGCGTATGGTTCGAGAGACGGCACTTCCATCCCCTTATTCCCCGCTTCGTTGTTGGCGTGTGGAATCGTAAGGGCCAGATAAAGGAAGAATGGATTGTCTTTTTTCTCCTCCACGAAATCCAATGCTTCTGCAGCAAACAAATCGTGCGAATACTCCACGCGTTTCGTTGCCACGCCGCCCGGCGTTCGGTCCTGTCCGCCAATGACGTGATTGACTTCGTTCTTCAACTCGACCTTTTCTTCGTTGCGCCAGAGGTACTCCGGGTAATAGTTATGAGCGTGCCTCTGGTTAAGATAGCCGAACCAGTAATCGAAGCCCTGCCTGTTCGGTATGCCCGTGCTGTCGGGCTCGCCGAGGCCCCATTTACCGATGATACCGGTGTTGTAGCCGGCTTCTTTTAGCAACTCGGCGACGGTTACATCCGAAGGTCTCATCGGCACACGGGCATTGCCCCGGATCAGCGCGTGTCCCGTGTGTAAACCTGTCATTAGGCAGCAGCGCGAAGGAGCGCAGACCGTGCTGCCTGCATAGTGGTCGGTGAAACGCATCCCTTCGGCGGCCATTTTGTCGATATTCGGCGTATTGATTGTCTTCTGGCCATAGCAACCGAGGTCGCCGTAGCCCAAATCATCGGCCAAAATGTAAATAATGTTCGGCCGGTTTTTCCGTGCCCCCGCCATCCGGCCTGTGCCGGCACAACTCGGCAGCAGGCAGGACGCTCCCGCAGAAGCCGCCGTAAGCCCCATCAACTTAATGAATTCTCTCCTAGTTTGTTTGCCCATAGTCATTCCCCTTAATAAGAACAAGATACCGAAGTGTATTGCGCCCGGCCAGCAGTGTCAAGACCCAAGGCGCAAAAGTGGTAAGTAAATTGTATTCAGCGATCTTAGCGCAATGCGCCTTTGAGCTTTGCCGTAGACTATTGCTGCGGCGGCGGAATCGTGATATCGATTTCGCTGACCGATCCTAACACCGAGATCGGCTCATCGAAGTCATCGGGCCGGCCTACGGCCAAAATCTGCACTTTATCAGGTCTGAGGTGCTTTCGGGCAACTCGCAGGACATCGGCTTTCGTGACCTTTTCAACATTGGCTTTGGTCTTCTGCAGGAAATCCGCCGGATAGCCAAAATACTCCAAAGTCATCAGCCGCCTGACGATTTGACCCTTAGACTCGAAGTTGAAGACAAAGGAGTTCAGGAAGCTGTCCTTCGCCAGGGCAAGCTCTTCATCGGTGACTTCACTTTCCCTCATCTTCTCAACCTCTCGGAGCATCGCGCGAATCGCCTTCACGGTCGATTCCGACTTGGTCTGGCACCCCACGTAAAACTCGCCGGGATAATCGTAGTTGGCCGAATAGATGCCGAAGACCGAATACGCCAAACCCTCGCGCGAGCGCACGTTCCTAAAGAGGCGGCTCGTGAATCCGCCGCCCAAGATTTTGTTCATGACAATCAGAGCAAAATAGTCCGGGTCGTTCCGCAGACCACCGATGTGCCCCAGATAGATATTCGACTGGTTGACATCATCTTTGCGAATCACGTTCACGGTTTTGCGAAATTCGTACGTGACCTTCGGTACGCCGGGCAATTGCAGGTCCACTTTCTGCCATCCCTCAAACGCCTGCTCGATTTTCTTAACCATCTCCTTCGTATCGAAGTCACCCCACACCGCCAGCATCATATTGTTGGGACCGAAGAACTTCTTGTGGAAGGCGACCAAATCATCCCGGCTAATGTTGCCGATAGTCGCGTATTCGGTGTGCCGGGCGTACACGCTGTCAGCGCCGTAGATCAGCTTGTCGAACTCGCGCCCGGCTATCGCCCCGACAGAATCGTTGCGCCGAGCGATGGAGCTGCCATGCTGCATCTTCGCCAACTGGATTTTATCCTCCCGGAAAGCCGGGTTCATCAGCACGTCGGCCAGAATCGCCAGGCCCGTATCGACGTCTCCTTTCAACACCGACATGGACGCCGAGCCGGAATTCAGTCCGATCCCGGTCTCCACCGACGCCGCGATACTCTCCAGCATCTCGTCGAGCTCATCGCCGGTCCTGCTGGTTGTGCCGCCGGTGCGCATCACCATGCCCGTGATCGAAGCCAGGCCGATCTTCTCGGCCGGCTCGTAAATCGACCCCGTCCGAATTCTGACCGACATGTTGACAAGCGGCAGCTCGTGATCTTCCAGCAAAAACAACCGCATCCCGTTGGCCAATGTCACTTGTTCGACCTCGGGGATCTCGATGTCCCGCAGCTTCGGGTATTTCAGACCCTGGTAATCCCGGACGGCCTGCTCGGCGCAACCGACCCACAAGAGGCCGAAGCCTAAAACGGTAAAGAGCACAATTTTAATGATCCATGACTTATGTCTTATCATTGTGACGCTCCCTTCAGATTATGTCCCTGCTCCCGCTGTCTTGATAATCCCCACGGTCCGGTTCTTGGTCGTGAAGTACTCGCCGGCGATGCGCTGGATGTCCTCCGCCGTCACCTTCTCGATTTTATCGAGCTGCCCAAACAGATTGCGCCAATCACCGGTGACGACCTCGTAGAATGTCAACTGGGCCGCCAGCCCTGAGTTGGAGGCAAGCTGACGGATCAGACCCGCACGCGCCCGTGTTTTTGCCTTAGCCAATTCCTCCGGCGTAACGAGTTCGCTCTTGAGCCTCTCGATCTCGGCATCGATCGCCTCCTCGCACTCGGTGTTTGTCCGCCCTCGCGCGGGAACGGCATAAAACAGGAACAGACTCGGATACTTGACGCCAGGCATTCCCTGAAATCCGGACGCCGCCACGGCGATTCTCTTCTCTTTCACGAGGCTCTTGTACAGCCGGCACGTCCGGCCCATGCCGACGATATCGGTAATCGCATCGAACACGGCATCATCGGAGTGATGGATGCTCGGCTTGTGATAGCCGATCAGAACAAACGGCTGAGCCGGGTCATCCACCACCACGCGCCGCTCACCTAACTGCGGCGGCTCCACCGTCTCGACCGGATCGGGTTTGGGCCCACTGGGAATCCTGCCAAAGTATTTCTCTGCAAGCTCCCTGATCCGGTCGGGGTCCACATCCCCCACAATCGCGATTGTCAGATTGCTCGGCGAATAGTAGTCCTCAAAAAAGGCCTCCGCCTCGGCACGGGTCAGCGTATCAATATCGCTCATGTGACCGACGACCTGGTCACCGTAAGGATGCGCCTTGTACGCGATACCCATAAATTCTTCGAGCAAACGCCCTACCGGCTGACTCTCAACAGCGAGCCGCCGTTCTTCCATGACCACGTCCTTTTCCTTGTAAAATTCCCTGAGCACGACATTGGCAAACCGGTCCGATTCCATCACCATCCAGAGTTCCACTTTGTTTGACGGAAGGCTGACTATGTACTGGGTCGCATCCTGGCTCGTGTACGCATTGAAGCCGGAACTGCCCTCCCGCGAGAACACCTCTTCGTACTCATCATGAACCAAATACTCCTGCGTTGCCTCCTGTGCCTCTTTCATTTGGCTCTGCAACTGCTCCAGTCGGGCCTCGTCCGCCTGCTCGCCTTTCCTGCGCTCGGCCTTCAGCGCCAGGAACGCCTCATCTATCTTAGCCATCACCTCGGCTTCAGCCTTGTGGTCTTTGGTGCCTATCGTTTTGGTTCCCTTGAACGCCATGTGCTCGAACAGATGCGCCAAGCCGGTGATTCCCCTGACTTCATCAACGGCACCGACGTCGGCGTAGATGTGGAACGAAACGACCGGCACCTCATGCCGTTCGAGGACAAGGAATTTCAGCCCGTTGTCCAGCGTGAATTCCGTCATGCGCTTTTCGAAGGCCGCCAAATCCTGTGCCCCGACCGGTTTTGACGCCAGGGCAAAAAGCACAATCGCAGCGCCGATTACAACGACCCTTAGTTTTTGCAGTGCGTGCTTCATATCGCTTACTCCTATATAATCCCACATCGTTAAATCTTTTTCTGAAACACAGAACAGAAAAACGCACCCTTCCGGCAATCTTTCAATAACACATCCTGATACCCGGAGTCAACCGTTTTTTCAAGGCTCGGCGTAGAATGCGAAACGGCAAAATCCCACTTCCGCTAATTGTACATAAAGTACGCCGTCGCCTTGCAATCCTGATCTACGGTGACACGCACCCAATGGGCCGAGAAACCGTCCGGAAATTCGTGATGCACATAGCCTTCGGCAGGCACGCTAAAGGATGCGTATGTCTTCCATGTTCCGTTGCCAAGAAAGTCTACCTCGACCGTGAACGACACTTGGCGGTTCAAGTCGTGAGTAAGATGTACGCCTTTCTTATCGAAGCCGGTCATCAGGAACGGGTCCGAAGCTGTGCCGGCTTTTACGGGTGTATCCCACCATGGTCCACCCCATCCGGCGGGCTTGCCCATCGACCAGAGGTCATCTATATTGCCGAACCACAGACCAGATTGAGGCTGGCCCTCGTCGTGGTCGATCTGGTCGCTGGCCATCACGAACAATCCGCGCCAGTGACAAAAATCGGGAACAACGCGAAGATGGCTGCAAATCGGACGGATGCCCCATATCCTGCCTTCGTAAGAAAGTGCCGGCAGCTCGTAAAACATACCGTGAACGTCCATCAGCAAGCGTTCTGTCACGGCGTGACGTATCCGCATCCATTCGGTGTTCCAGGCGTGGTCCCACGTGTGGCTGGCCTTGGGAAGCAGGTATCGCTGCCACTTGCCCTTAACGAGCGCGCGAAGCACGACGGACGATTTCGTCCAGCCGGTAGCGTAGATCGTATGGCCGCCATAGGAATCGCCCGAGGCGCTTCCACCGACGCCGACAAAGGGATTGCGCTCGATGATTGTCCACTTCTTGCCGTCCCATTCGGCCAGCCGTCCGGCGGCTCTCTGACCTAAGAATTCCTTCTCGTCGTACGTATTGTTCGCCACTACGACGCGGCCTTGCGCGCTGTAGGCGCCTTTGAAATGTGCTTTGGCGTTCTTTATTTCGAGTTCCTTCACCAGATTGAACAGCAGCTTCGATTCGAGGGTCCGCACATCCACTTCCCAGAACCGCCCTTCCATGCCGAGGAAATAGACCTTGTTCTTCGGGTCGGTCAGGTGTGACACCGTGGCGGTCAGGCGGTATTTCTTGAGCGATTCGATTGTTCTAACGTTGCCCTCGGCGTCGATCGCGTGCGGCCCAATGAACGCCTGGCCGGACGGCCAGTGCGCCATCCGGTTGGCAAAGGTCCCCGTCACCGCGGCCGGGTGACGCCGCATCGTCATATCTTCACTGATTTCATAGAGCCCGAGACCTTCGCCCCGGATATGCGCGACATATCCGACGGCCCACAGCTTCTCGGCCCAGGGAATCAGCGCCCCGATGCCGGCTTCCGAGTCGCTGCCAACTCCTTTGGCCATCATGGTCAGATTCGGAAACACGCCGTTAACCTGAACCGGATGTCTTTCGGCGCCACTATTGTCTGCCGAGGCCGTACAGATAGCCATCATCAACAGCACAACCATGACCGGGTAACTGCGATGCTTCGGCGGGATAATTACGGACTTGTGTCGTTTTGAAAATCTAAATGCGGCGTATCTTCTCATAATAATTTCCTTCTATAGGTCACTTTTAATATCTCATTAAATATTATGCACAATCGAAGATGTCAATAATGAAAAACGCCGGATAAATAAAAGACCGCCGGAAAATTCACGCTGAGAAGAAAATAGGAGATGCCCAAAATCCGGCGTGAGATACTTACACTACTCCACGCGGCAGGTATGGTTGAATTGATAAATAAAAAGAGCCCTGAGACAGGGATTGAATAAGCCGAAAGTCGTACACACAAAAAAGCTCAGATGCTAATTTTTCTCTCCGTTACCGGCCGATGCCTTCCGGCCTGCACCCTGGCAGCTCTCACAATTACATACTCCAACCTGCCTTAGATGGGACGTCCCGGCAAGCTTCTTTGTCTCGACCAGCTTCGCTCCCTTGGTCTCCATTTTGCGAAGCGCCAGTTTTGCTTCTTTCTTGTTATGTGTACCCACTGCATCAATTATGACGGTAACTTTCTTGCCTCTTTGCAGCAATCCCAGTGCCGTCATTTTAACGGCGCCTTCGAGGCTGGCACCGACCAGAATGAACTCACTGGCGCGCACTTCGCTCAGCAGTCTGTCAATACGTGGTTCATCAAAGGGATCGATGCAGCGCTTGTGTAGAATGATCTGCCTGTGCCGCCGCAGCATATCCCTCGGCAAATCGGTGTTACCGTCCGCTGCAAAACATATCCTGTCTTTAAACAGCGTGTAACCTATCTTTTTTTGACCATCTGTGCCGTCGATGCAGTAGCCGATAGTACTTTCGCCGTTATTGTCGGGGTATACCTCGGCAGTAGAGATGATCGGGACATGCTGAGACCTCGCCCAGGCCATCACCCTGCGAATATGCGCCAGAACTCTCCTGTGATTCCTTATACAGGCTTTGCCCCCGGCCAATAGAAAGTCTTTTTGAGTATCAATGTCTATGATAATCTGCTTTCGGCGTGATCTAACCAACTGTAGAATCATTTTCAGACTTCCTTCCCTGGCTTCTGCGATTCTGTCCTATAATGAATACGCATCGGCCAACAATTAAGTTCACAGCCTCTTATCGAACAGTCCCGGCGTTCACTTTAATCACGATAAGACTGGAAAAAGTTTCAAACTTCACTCAAACACCCGTTTTCAGGTATAATGGAGTCTGCTGATGCTCGTTACTATTTTGATATGTGTTGTTTAGAACGGATTTGACGAATGCCCCGAATCTTACGGAACTATCCCGGAATTTCGCTAAAAGCCGAAGATCTGGATGGCAAAATTGATTTTGTCCGGATTTTCGGACGTCCCGGTCCGGTTCATATAGAAATCGGCGCCGGCAAAGGAACCTTCCTGCTCAGCCAGGCCCAGGCCCAACCTGGTGACAACTTTCTCGGCATCGAATGGGCGCGCAAATATTATCGCTACGCCGTCGATCGTATCGGCCGGTGGGGACTGACAAACGTGCGGATAATACGCACCGATGCCGCCGAGTTTTTGGCCGACTCGGTGCCGGATGACTCGGTCGATTGTTTCCACATCTACTTCCCAGACCCCTGGCCCAAAAAACGTCACAACAAAAGACGCTTCATTTGTCCGGTCAACCTGGAGCATCTGATCCGCTGTCTAAAGACCGGGGGACAATTACGAATTGCGACTGATCATGCCGATTACTTTGAACAAATAAAGCAGGTTTTAGCCGCCCGAAGTGACACACTCGAGGAAATCGATTTTATCAAACCAGCCGGCGCAGAATCCGGAGAATATGTCGGCACAAATTTCGAACGAAAATACATCAAAGACCAAAGACCAATCTACACAATCGCCGTCAGAAAAATATGAGACGATTACGGGCGGGGATTAAAAAGCTCGCTCTCCAAGAGCACCATGGCCGACCACAGATTCTCGTCGGCATATTCAAGCCACGTTTTCATCGGCCCTTTCATAGATGACCTCGCCGCGTTCGATTTCGTCCATGAAAATCTCGCCTTGGACGCCGACTTTCAAGGGCAAGATATCCATAGGTATTATGCAGGCAATATCACGAGTTTTCCTGCGATATTTCATCGCCAGCGGAAGGTATTTCTCGTTGCTATCCTGAAACACGGCAACATCCATGTCATACGGATCGTCCGAATTAACAAAGGAACCAAAAACGACAATCCGGCATACCATCTTAATACATCATCAAGAACAATTAATATGCTTTGGGCTCCATGTACCAGTTTTGGTTCTTCCAAACGTTTTGTACATTAGCTAAAATGCTCCAAAAGAAACGTTTCAGTGAAACTAATCGCACTGTTAACTGTTTCCTTTTCGATCTTATCCCATTCTGCATGAAAAGTCTTATTTCTCAGTTTCACATAGCTTAGAACAACAGAGGCTTGTGGACCTTGAAGCAAGGTTTGCGATTTCAGTGCATTTATCGCCTGTGCCATATCCGTATCGGAAACATTAACAGAATTGCCGTCCGGTGGAGCGCATTGTCAGGAGCCATTTATTTTTTGTGCACACAATCCAAATGAACCGCTAGTTCTAAATTTGTGTCTTTTTGCAGCATCATGGTTTTTTAATAGAGTTACAATGAAATCAAACACTCTTTGAAATTGATAAGTGACTTTCTTGATTTTACTTAGTCCAAGCGCATGAGAAAATACACTCGGAATGAATCCCCACCCCGACCACATATCTGAAAGCTCAAGATCCGCAAAATGACATAAAAGATCAATACCTCCAGGAGTAAAATGAAAACAGGAGTTGCCGTGCCAACTCTCCCAAAAACTGCCACTTGCTATCAACATACCTTTAGTCTTTAGCACTCGGCTCATTTCTTTGAATGCAATATATGGATTGTAAAAATGTTCAAGTGTAGCAGTTGTCAATATCATATCGAATGATTCAGTAGCAAAAGGCATTCGATGCACATCGACCATGTATTCTGCACCTAAGGACATATAATCAACCGAAACGACGTTATGAAAACCAATAGATTCCAGATATTTTTTATTTCCTCCATTCCCACATCCCAAATCTAATATTATAGCATTAGTTCCTACTTGATTATATAGAATATCTATATAGTACAGAATTTCTTTTTGTAGTTTTGTACCATAGAGCTTGCGGATTTGCTCACGTGATAGGCACTTAAAATCGGCAGTTGTTGCTATGCCAAATTGGTCCACGCTTCCTGTCGAAAGTGGATTCTGAGGGATAGTGAAAGTCAATGTAACATCCGTCGATTTGTTGAGGCAACGAAAATCGGGAATTTGTTGCTTGCCGATATCAATCATTGGAAATTGTGTATTGCATAAATCACAAGAAAAGTTTCCCCTAGTTTCAATAACCTTTCCATCATCAAGTGGGCATTTCAGTTCAATCATTTTATGCTCCTAACTATGTATATATGGTTTCCGTATAAGACTCCAACTGACATTTCCCAGATAAACGGTTAGAGACTATAGCTATCTCCGTACGAAATCTATGATTTTATAAAATTGAACTTGAACTATCAAATTTCTTCTGTTCCAAAGCCGCAGCCTCAAGAATTGTGTCCGCAGGTATTCCGTTCATCTTTTTTGCAACCACACAGTTTTCGTTTCCTAAAGCCAGATCCTTCGCTTCGCTCAGGATGATGGAAGTCTGGATTCCCGCTTCCACGGGAATGACATTATTGTCGGTCATCGTGCCAATTGGAAGTTTTCCTCGCCTACCAATTGGCGCATCTTCCGGCAGAAGTCGAGGTCGGGATTGACGCTCAATTCCTTGTCGGCGGCGGTATGGACCTTGCCTTTGTCGGTTCGCACGGCAACATAAACGGGGCTTCTGCCTTTGTGGTGCCGGCAGATGCTCTTTATCATCGCCACCTTTTCTTTGGTAACCTCCCTGGCATCCAGCCCTATCTTGACTTTGGCAGCCAATTTCTCCCTGACATCTTCGAGGCGTATCAACTCTGCGGCCAGGACATTGGGCCGTTCCCTTCTGTAATCGAGTTTTCCCCTCACAAAAACGACAGCATCCTGTACCATGACATCGCTGAATTCATTCAGCACATCGGGGAACATTACCACTTCGACCTGCCCCTGCAAATCCTCAAGTGTGAAGACAGCCATTTTCGAGCCGGCGTTTCGCCCCGTCTTTGTCAGGTTGAATCTGATCTTCGTTATCATCCCGCCGATGACGATTTGCTTTTCGCCGTTGGCCTCGGCTAATTGGGAGCTGTTGTGCGTGGAATAAATATTTATCGTCTCGGCGTGATGGCTGAGAGGATTGCTGGTGACATAGAATCCGAGGACTTCTTTTTCGTAGGCCAACATCTGCGGCTCGGGCCAGGGCGCGACGTCCGGCAGGCGTTTATGGTCTTTTGAGTAATCGTTTCCCCCGGTCATCTGGCCGAAGAAA
The DNA here is from genome assembly GCA_049644065.1 of Sedimentisphaerales bacterium. Lineage (GTDB taxonomy): Bacteria > Planctomycetota > Phycisphaerae > Sedimentisphaerales > Anaerobacaceae > JAFGPJ01. The sequence goes on from JBARRE010000263.1 coordinate 10,195, forward strand.
TTCATTTGTCCGGCTTGTTTGTCCGCCTGCAAGCCCGCTCCACTCTCCATTGCCCGTTCGAGGCCCGCCATCATTTGGGCCCGGCCTCCGCCGAGATTATCGAAGGCGCCGGCCTTGATCAGTGCCTCAAGAACCTGCTTATTGGCGGCCCTTAAATCCACATTTTCGCAAAAATGGAAGAGACTCTGGAACCTGCCGACTTCTTTTCGAGCGGCAATAATCTGCTCGACCGCCTTTTCACCAATGCCCTTTACGGCGGCCAGTCCGAAACGAATGACACCTGCATTCTTCCGGCCGTCTTCCTGCTGCTCATAGAGAGGCGTAAAATCAACTCCGCTCTCGTTAATATCGGGAGCCAATACTTCGACGCCCATCTGCACGCACTCGGCGATATAATCGACAATCTTGTCGGTATTGTCCATTTCGTAGGTCAAAAGAGCAGCCATAAATTCGACAGGCCAGTGGGCTTTCATATAAGCGGTTTGGTATGCGATAAAGGCATAACGAGTTGAATGGCTCTTGTTGAAACCATAGCCGGCAAATCGCTCGATAAGCTCGAAAATCTGCTCGGCCTGCCCGGTGCTAAGGCCTTTATCGACGCAGCCGGCGATGAATCGTTCCCGCTCCTTGGCGATGGTCTTTGCTTTCTTTTTGCTTATGGCCTTGATAAGGGCATAAGCCTCCCGCAGCGGGATGTCACCCAGGCGGTTACAGATCCGCATAACCTGTTCCTGGTAGATCATGATGCCGTACGTCTCTTCCAGGACCTCCGTCATAATCGGGTGCGGCAGGCTCCACTTGGCGCCATGCTTGCGGTCGATGTAATCCGGAATCAGGATCATCGGCCCCGGGCGATAGAGCGCGTTGGCGGCGATCAAATCTTCGATCCGGTCGGGCTTCATCTTCATCAGCAGGTTTTGCATACCGCCGGACTCGAACTGGAAAACACCTTTTGTCTGGCCGGCTGAAAACAGTTCGAAAACCTTCGCATCGGTAATATCGAGTTTTTCAAGGTCGATTTCTACTGCCTGGACTTCCCTGACCAGTTGGCAGGCCCGCTCCAAAACACTGAGAGTCTTAAGACCCAGAAAATCCATCTTCAGCAGGCCGACCTTCTCGACCATCGGCCCTTCGAACTGGGTCACAATGTCATCGGAGCTCGGCGATTTATACAGGGGCACGAAATTAGTCAGCGGCTCATCGGCAATGACAACGCCGGCGGCGTGCACCGAAGCGTGACGTGCAAGACCTTCGAGCTTCTGGCCGATGTCAATCACCTTCCTCGTTTGTTCGCTCTGATCATAAGCCTGTTTCAGCTCGGGCTCGGTCTTCAGCGCCTTTTCAAGCGTCATATCAAGAGAGAACGGCACAAGTTTCGCCAGCCTGTCGGCTTCACCCAAATGCACGCCGAGGACCCTGCAGATGTCACGGATAACAGCGCGGGCCTTCATCGTTCCGAAAGTAATAATCTGCGCGACGTGCCCGTATTTCTGCCGGACATAATCGATGATCATTGCACGGTGGGCCTGACAGATATCAATGTCGATATCGGGCATCTCATTACGGTGCGGATCCATGAATCGCTCGAAGAGCAGATCGTAACGAATCGGGTCGACGTCACACAAGCCGAGGCAGTATCCGACCAGCGTCCCGACGCCGCTGCCCCTGGCGCCGATAGGAATCTTGTTTTCATGAGCATACCTGCAGAAATCCCAGACGATTAAAAAGTAGCTGGAGAAGCCTTTCGATTCGATGACGTTCAGCTCCCTGTCGAGCCTGGCCTTTATCTCGTCGGTAATCTCGCCGTAACGCTCTTTTGCCCCTTCGTAGCACAAGTCGGTAAGGTATCGCTCCGGCGTCAAATCATTCGGTGGCTCGAAACGAGGAGCGTGACGCGTTTTAAAATCAAGCTCGACATTGCAGCGATCGGCAATTGCCAGTGTATTGTCACAAGCCTCGGCCGTCTCGGCAAAAAGCTTGCGCATTTCACCGGGACTCTTAAAATAAATGTCGGATGGATAAATCATTCGGTCGGGATCATCGAACTGCTTGCCGGTGCTTATTGCACAAAGACAATTGTGGGCCTCATGATCTTCCCGTTCCAGAAAATGCACATCGTTTGTCGCCACCAGACCGATACCCATCTTCTTCGCCAGGTCAATCAATCCTTGCCGGACATTCGGATCGTCACCCTCGTGGCTTTGTATCTCGATGAAGAATCTTTCGGGCCCGAAAATCTTGAGATAGCTTTCCGCCGTAAGGCGTGCCGCTTTTTCATCGCCGTTGACAATATCAGCCGCAACCTGGCCTTTTATACATGCCGAGGTACAGATCAGGCCTTCGTTAAGCTCGGTCAGGATTTCCTTATCGATTCTCGGGCGATAGTAAAAGCCCTCAAGATAACCGGCGCTTGTCAATTTCAGCAGATTATGATAGCCGACATTGTTTTGTGCCAGAAGAATCAGATGGTACGCCGCATCGGAGATGCTGGTTTTCGTCCTGTCCAACCGGCTGCCAGGCGCTATATATGCCTCGATACCGAGCACGGGCTTGATGTGAGCGGCGAGAGCCTTTGTGTAAAACTCGACGGCCCCGAACATATTGCCGTGGTCGGTAACAGCCACGGCTTCCATTTCAAGCTTCTTGCAGCGCTTGAGTAGCTTATCGTATGTTATTGCTCCATCCAGCAGCGAATACTGACTGTGCAAATGCAGATGCGTAAATCCTTTACTTGACATAACTTATGCCATCCTTCCATAATATGATTAATATTCTTATGATAGGCTAAAGAATAAATTATGTCAATGAACAGATAAGGCGTTTATTGAGGAAAGTAAAAAATTCTTGCAGCGACCGCCGCAACAGATTAAAATCCGCCCTGAAAAATCTGGATAGGCCAGGGGAGCGAAAGGCCGGATTAGGCCTGAAGCTGAGAGTTGACCCTACGAACCTGCTCGGGATAATGCCCGCGAAGGAAGGCTGACAAAATCGGTTTGAAGCACTCTTTTGCAGGGGTGCTTTTTGTTTTTGGTTGAAGGATGATATATAAGATAAGCTATCTGCTCATAATAAATGAAAGGAAACGAAATTGATAGAGATAGAAATTTCCAGAGTTATCACTCAGGAGTATAACCGCAAGCTCACCGAGCATCTTGAAAACGACGTTGTGATTGTCGGCGCCGGGCCGGCGGGCCTCACGGCAGGCTACTACCTTGCCAAAGCCGGATACAGGACCGCCCTGCTCGAAAGAAAGCTCTCCACGGGCGGCGGAATCTGGGGCGGGGCCGCCGGCTATAATGTCGTCGTAACGCAGAGCAGCGAGATCCCGGACG
>JBARRE010000264.1:0-25872 GCA_049644065.1 Sedimentisphaerales bacterium
CTATCCGCCTGCACAAATCTTCATATATGATGCGCTCGTGAAGCGCATGCTGATCTATAATAACGAACCCATCTTCAGTTTGTGCCACAATGAAACTATCATGTATCTGCAGATATTTTCTATCGTATTGCGCAGATTTCTCGCGTGATACGGCATGGACTCTACCCGGTGAAGATGAGCGAAATCCCAGTTGCTGCTGTGTTTGAGCCGGTCTGTGCTTTCTGAAGAACTCAGCCATTGCATCGGCAATTCTGTGGTCCCGCACCGGAGGCGAATGGCGCGATGTGCTTCCAGTGTGTTGCATTTCCGGCAGCTTGCCCGACATCTCAAGATTCGTCCCTAGGAGCTTTTCACGCAAGGCTCCGAGAATTTGCGAATGTACCAGGTTGGCATTATAGAAACGCACCTCGATTTTCGTCGGATGCACGTTAACATCGTAGTCTTCAAAGCGCATCTTAATGAACAAAAAAACGACAGAGAATCGACCGGGCTCCAGAAGCCCGCGATACGCCTCTTTGATAGCGTGCGAGATGAATTTGTCACGGATGAACCGGCCGTTTAGAAACACGTATTGAAAGCGATTATTTGTCCGTGAAATGAGCGGCATACCCATCAGGGCGTGGATGTGCAGGCCTTTTTCGCTGCTTTCGGCCTTAATCAGATTCTCAGATATGTCACTCGAAGATATCGGGAACAGTTCGGTTATGCGCCGGCGAAGATCATCTTTGTCCGACAGCCGATAGAGCTCTTTGCCGTTCCGTATCAGTGTTAAATCCAGGTTATCATTCGCAAGTGCGATACGTGTGAATTGCTCAGTGATATGGCCCATTTCTGTGTTGGCGGTTTTGAGAAATTTCCGCCGGGCAGGCAGTTTATAAAAAATGTCCCTGATCTGAATGGTCGTACCGTAATCGGCGCTGCATGGGCTGACGCCCCCCTTACTTCCACAATCAATCTCAATGCAGTTAGCACCTGTCGAGTCTTTCGTCCTGCTGACAGCCCGAACTTGTGCGATTGAAGCGATACTTGCCAGTGCTTCGCCTCGAAAGCCGAGTGTTGATATGCCGAGTAAATCCGAGCTGGCTTTGATTTTGCTGGTAGTATACGGCTCAAAGGCTCGAGCCAGGTCATCAGCGTCAATACCGCAGCCGTTGTCGGTGATAGATATAAGCTTTCTGCCGCCGTCCTCGATCGTTACCGTTATCTTTGTCGCCCCGGCATCGATGCTGTTCTCCACAAGTTCCTTGACCACGCTGGCCGGGCGCTCAATCACCTCACCCGCGGCAATCATATTAATCATATTCTGGTCAAGTACCTGTATCTGTCCCATGGTTGCTCATTGTAACAATATTTAGATTAAATTCCAGTAATTCATAATTACTGTATTTGTGAAAAATCTATTTACAAAAACGGATTATTTTAATTATAGTCTTATATTAATATTATCACCAAGATAGATAAAATTTTAATAATTATGAATCGCAAAAAAACAAAAAAAACGCAAAAGTTGAAATATGTAATAACTATTCCTTCTGTGGACATCCGAAATTATATAGCCATAAATGATTTAATATTACTAGGAAGCAGCGACAATCGTTATCAAGAATTAAAAGAACGAAATCCTGTATTAAAACAATATCTTGATTCTTTTCGTACACCTTTTCGTAGAGGTGAATCCTTCAATCATTGTGCGCGATGAAAGTTTAGAAAAAATAGAACCGTCTCACCTATGCGCTTTTAGAAATGCAATAGCAATTTCATCAGTAATAGGTTCAAGAATCTTATCACACAACCAAACAAATACAGGTTTCTATTGTACAGACCTATTTGATTTCTATCCTGTAAGTGTGTCAAGTGATGGAACAGACCTTATAGCAAGAACAGCATTTGAAAACAGTATTTGTTGTGATGTTAATAATTTTTCGGGACAGACAACGCCTTCTGTGATTTATCCAGAAAATATACGACCAGCAATAGATGATAAACTAATGCTTGCTTTACTTGATGTAATTGAGAAGAAAGCTCGTACACTTGAAGAAAAACGTTTTAAAAATCGAGTGACTCGAACTATGGAAATGGTTTTCTATGCATTGAGGAGTCCGTTTGTTGTATTAGGAGAACCAACTGATTTTGGTGTTCAAATGAGTCTGTGGGTTTCTGCGTTTGAGACATTAGCTAATCCTCACAGTACACATGTTAAATTCTGTGATGTTAGTGATATTATTAAAGCTGTTCCTTGGAGAGATAAAAAACTACGCATCAGAAACCATGCTTCTCCGACACGACAAGGAGAAAAAACAAGCCTTCCAGTGCAGATATATGGGCGATTATGGCGAACAAGAAATGCTTATATACATGGTAATGTTATGCGAAAAGGAGAGTATGAATTTCACAAAAGAAAGGGGTGGGGGAATTTGTTCTTTCAAGTACCAGCTTTATATCGATGTGTTTTGATGCGTATATTGAATCTTAAAGGTTTTGGATTACCAGTTCAAAGTACCCAGGAACATGATTTATTTGAAAAGATTTTATTATCCAAATGATGATATTAGAAGTGTTTTTTCCTTAAGTCATAAAAATTATAACGAAAATTATGTTTATAAATTTTAAATGGTCATTTTATATTTTGAATGATTTCGTAGTTGTTTTCAATAATGTTTCTAAACTCGTCTGATATTGCGTGCCAGTCAATTACATCTACGGTCATTGGGATATTGGATGAGGCAAAGGCATCTTTGAGTAATTCTATCCTCCGCCAGCTTAGTTTTTCGCTTCCAACCAGCACAAGGTCGAGATCAGAGAAATCATGCGCCTTGCGTTCGAGGCGTGAACCAAAAGCACGGACTTCACAATCAGACACATGCTCGCCCAGAATCCGGCGGATTTCGGCTAAATATTTTTCCTCGACATCAATCATTACGTTCCTGCAGTCTCTCCATGAGATATTTAGCGTCTTCTATGAAATCCACTGCTGTTTCATATACCGTTTCGGCCTTATCTTCATCATAGGTATGCGAGGTCAGATTGCGTGCGTCGCCATAGGAAAACCATGACAGAGGTTCTTTAATCAGGCCGAAACGTGCTGCCAGACGAAAAAGCTCCTTGCGGGTGCGTGGATATTCAGCTTCCTCGACAGCGGCATTTTCTCTGAGCCATCGCCTCATAAACTTCCAGCATAATTCATAGGTAAATTCAAAGTTCTGGATTACTCCTGACCTTATAGCATTTTTAGCATCTTCGTCAAGCCTGGCAGCCAACGCCTTGTCTTCAGCAACTTTTATTGTTTTTTCCAAAGATTCAATCGCTTTTTGGAGACTGCTTAAATCAAGTTTCATAACTATCCACCTGTTATTACCATATTCTCCGACATGTCAAAGCATGCTATCTGGCTTGGGCGATTCTCAATGCTTCTTTAGCCGGGACGCGGCAGGCTTTGCCGTTCCGGTTTATAATAACATATTGACCCAGCAATGCTTTTCGCTCTAATTCTTCCCGTACCGCTTTTCTAAGACATTCTTTTGCACGAAATGCCATTCTAAGGGTTTCTTTTGTAACCATTAGCACACCTTACGGTTTTTTCATATATATCATTATTTGAAATCTTTTGCCCGTTTTTATCTTGTACAAAAACAATAACGGGTTCCGATTCAGAATTATCATAGCATACTACCTTGTCACATAGAGGGATATAAATTTTAACAAGATTGTGCATTATACGTGGAAAGCGGCGGAAGATTGCATCATCAGGAATATCATGTCCGCCGTGCTTAACGCGTTCGCGAATGCGTCTTTTCGAAAAAGCAGCGTTTGGTATCCACAGGAAAAACAGTAATATCTGCCAGCCGTCCTGCCTGAGTTTTTTCAACAGATTAATTTGACTGCGACCTGCCAACGTTGTCTCAAAAGCGAAATCTACCCGTTTGTCGATATTTGCGTGTATCTCACGAAGAAAAATCCGGCCGGCCTCATATTGGGCTGATAACGAGTCGAAAGGTGAAAGACCATAAGCAATAAGATCGGCGTTGACGAAGTTGCGGCAGCCCGCTATTTGAGGTAGATAGCACAATGCAAATGTTGTCTTTCCCGCGCCGTTGGGGCCTGCAATAATAAAACAGGTTGGTTTTTGTTTTTTTCTCACCAGGTTTTATTTCTAAGAAGTAACCGTAGGCTGTTTTCTTTTATAACGCTCTCCGTTCCTCGAGCTTCTTACCTGATTCCTTTAGCGTCAGTCTGCTATCAGGCTCTGGCCGGTCATTTCTTCAGGCTTCGGCAGGTCCATCATTGCCAGCAGGGTTGGGGCTATATCGGCTAATCTGCCGCCCTGACGCAGCTTGCTGGCCTTTAAGCGTTCGCCGAAGACAATCATCGGCACATCCCCGACGGTGTGGGCAGTGTGCGGCTGATTCTTCGGGTAATCCCACATTCTCTCGAAGTTGCCGTGGTCGGCCATGATAATGGCCGCGCCGCCTATACTCTTGACTTTGTCGAGAATTCTGCCGACGCATTCATCCACCACCTCAGCCGCTTTTACCGCTGCCGACAGAATGCCCGTGTGACCGACCATGTCCGGATTGGCAAAATTGACTACGACCGCATCGTATTTATTCGAATCCAGCCTTTCCAGCACGACCTCGCAAACCTCGTAAGCACTCATTTCAGGTTTCAGATCGTACGTACGGACTCGGGGCGAAGGAACAATCTGCCTGTCCTCGCCGGGGAACGGCTTCTCCGTATAATCGTTGAAGAAGAACGTTACATGTGCATACTTTTCCGTCTCTGCGCAGCGAAATTGTTTCAATCCCAGTGAGCCCCAATAAGCCGCCAGGATATTTTTCATTTTCGGCAGCTTTGGAAACGCCACCGGCGCCGGGATCGTCGCATCGTATTCGGTCATACAGACAAAATAAGTATCCGGCCTGGTTGTCCTGGGAAATTCTTTAAAGTCCGGCCCAATGAGCGCCCTTGTGATTTCACGTGGTCTGTCGCCGCGGAAGTTGAAGAAAATCACGCCGTCGCCATCGTTGATTGTCGCGATCGGCTCGCTGTCCTCGTTGATGATACAGGTCGGCTCGATAAATTCATCGGTAACTTCTTTTTCATAACTGTTGGCGACGGCCTCGGCCGCACTGGCAGCTTTAAGACTCTTGCCTATCGCCAGGCATTCATAAGCTTTCTGTACCCGGTCCCACCGGCTATCTCGGTCCATCGCATAGAACCGTCCCATTACCGATGCGATTTTGCCCACACCGATTTCTTTGGCCTTTTTTTCGATATCGGCGATATATCCGGCTCCGCTGTCCGGCGGCGAATCCCGACCGTCCATGAACGCATGGATAAAAACGTCCTTGACGTCGTTTCTTTTTGCCAGTTCCAGCAGGCCATACAGATGACCCAACAGCGAATGGACGCCGATGTCACTACACAGGCCCATGAGGTGAATTTTTCCGTTATTTTTCTTTATGAATTTTATTAGGTTCAGAAACTCCTGCGCCTCGAAGAAAGATCCGTCTCGAATGGCTTTGCTGATTCTGACGGATTCCTGCGGAACGATCCTGCCTGCCCCGATATTCTGATGTCCTACTTCACTGTTACCCATCGTACCGTCCGGCAGGCCCACATCTTCTCCGCTGGTATGGATAAGGCAGTTCGGGTATTCGGCCATCAGCATATCATCCACCGGCGTATTGGCACATTTGATAGTATTGTATTCGTCTTCGGAGCTGTTCGGATTATAACCCCAGCCGTCACGGATAATTAGCACATATGGCTTGTTTTTCAAAGTCACCTTGCGTTTAGCCATAAAAAACCTTTCAAGCAAATATAACAAAGACGAGGTATTACCTCGTCTACATTTACAGTCTAATTGAATTGAAAATATGATACAATGTTGCGATCATTATGTCAAACATTAACAGAGCGCCTGTAAAAACAAAATTTCCATTTGTGCTAAAAGTTTTTGACAGCAATACTTAGTATGATATAATTCCCTGCCAACTGACAAACTATTAACAGTGATAAGGGATTGTCAACGCAAAACGGTAAACACGAATTATGACGGAAATCAAGACGAAAGCCAGTAGCGCCCGGCCGAGTCCAAGCCGGGCTTTTTTCAAGCAAATGACCCTTTCGCTGCCGGATGCAAAAACTCATCTTATATTCTGGTCTTTGATGGCCGGCGGGCTGGCACTGGATTTGTGGTCTAAAAAGGCCGTATTCGACTGGTTGAAACCCCAGGAAACCTACCCTGTCATAGATGGTTTTCTCCGGCTGATAATCGCGGTAAATAACGGTGCCGCTTTTAACTTGTTCGCAGGCAAGTCCTATTTCCTGGCAGCAGTTTCGATTATTGCAATAGTGGGAATCTTCGCCGTCTTTCTCTTCAGTGGGGGTCTGCACAAACTGGTTCATATCGCTCTGGGGCTTTTCGCTGCCGGCGTTTGCGGTAATCTCTACGACCGACTTTTCAATAATGGCTCAGTGCGAGACTTCATCGACGTATACAGGGGAAACTATCACTGGCCTACTTTTAACGTCGCGGACAGCTTGCTTTGCATCGGAGTCGGATTGCTGATTATTTCGACCTTCTTCACTGAGAAGCCTGCTCAAAAACATGATCAGCAACATAAATAGGTGCGTTTGATGCTGCGCCAAGAGCAATCGCATCGGAAGGGCGGGCGTCGATTTCAATTGCGCGCCCATTCAAGCTCAAGTGAAGTGTCGCATAAAAGACGTGGTGGCGCAAATCACTAATTACGATTTTTTCGATCTTAGCGCCGAGATTTTCGATGATATTTGCCAACAGATCGTGCGTCATCGGACGAACCGGCTTGATACCTTTCAATCGGCGATCAATAGCAAAAATTTCAACTATGCCGATAACGATAGGAAAACTTCTATCGCCGTGACGCTCTTTGAGAACTATCACCTGCTGGTCGGACATTTCATTTATGATGATACGCGATAGTTCAGCTTCCATTTCCATTTTAACGCCACCTTAATATGGTAGATGCCGGCAGGAACATCTGATTTCACTCATCCACTATTGTTAATTTCCGAAAGGTGCTTTTCAACAGTATTTAATTGCTCTACAAGCTGGGCCAGCTTTTCTTTGGCCTTAGCCACAACTTCCGGCTTGGCTTTGTTCACAAAATTTTCGTTCCCCAACTTGGCTTCTACTGATTCTTTTGCTTTTACTATCTGCAGTTTCTGTTTTTCCAATCGGCGCGTTTCGGCATCCGGGTCAATTGCCTCGTGGACATACACCTCCGTAACGCCTGCGATTGAAACAGCGGCATTTGCAGGTTTTGCAATATCCGTCCCGGCGTTAAATTCCATAATACCAGCTAATTGGCTAATAAGCTCTGAATTTCGCTCAAGAATCTCGACAATTTCCTGCTGTGATTTAACGGATACAACCAAAAGTTTCTTCGGCGGTATATTCCGATTGCTTCTGATATCCCGTACCGTACGAATTATGGTCTGTATTATATCGATTTGTTTCTCAGCGTCTGTATCTTGCAGACGATCAACTCTTAGGGGCCATTCTGCTACGACCAGGGCAGCGGCGTTTTTTGCCTCCATGAGTCCTTCAAGCTGCCTGATCGGAGCGATTTCATTGAGTTTCTGGAATATCCCTTCGGTAATAAACGGAACGAACGGATGCAGGAGACGCAGAGTCTGGTCCAGCACAAATGCCAGGACATTCTGGGCGATTCGCCGTTTCTGCTCATCCTGCATTCGCGACTTGGCCCACTCAAGATACCAGTCGCAAAAATCGTTCCAGAAAAACCTATATATCTGTGCTAAAGGCTCGCTGTATTTGAATTCGTCTAAAGACCTTGTTGTCTCTGTAATCGTATGCGTCAAGCGTGACAAAATCCATTTATCCGTAATATCCATTTTGTCCGGATCAAAACCGGCCGGGTCAATGCCATCAAGATTCATCATCGCAAAACGCGATGCGTTCCAAAGCTTATTGCAGAAATTTCGCCCGACATCGAACTTAGGCGATGTATTGACCTTGCGCCCGTCGGGGAGCGTCATTGCCGCCACCGGCATCCTTATGTCCTGCGTGTCCGTAGTCATGCTGGCCAGCGTAAATCGCATCGCATCTGCCCCGTGGCTGTCGATAGCAACCAACGGATCGATGCCGTTGCCGAGGCTCTTGGACATCTTGCGCCCCTGACCATCCTGAATCATCGCATGAATATACACGTCACTGAACGGAATATCGCCGGCACAGTATTGTCCCATCATTACCATTCGCGAAACCCACAGCGTAATAATTTCGCGTGCCGTGCAGAGCACATCCCCCGGATAAAATGTCTTGAGTTCCGGTGTATCTTCCGGCCAGCCCATCGTACTAAACGGCCAAAGCGCAGATGAAAACCATGTATCCAGAACATCAGTATCTCGAACACATCCCATACTTTCGAGTTCTTTCTCAACATTTGGATTTCCTTCGGGAATACAGATGTAAAAATATTTTTCACCGTCTTCGGTGCGTACTTGAGTCAACACTTCTACATTTCCAAATGTTGTTGGTATTAAAAAAGTTCCGCTGTCTGTAGTTCGTCCTTTTTGCGCCTTCTCTAACCTTTGGAAGAATTCTTTACTATTTTTAAATAGCTCTTTTCCTTGGCATTTCCATATTGGTATTCGATGTCCCCACCATAGCTGCCGGCTGATGGGCCAGTCACGAAGATTCTCCAGCCATGCCTGGTAGGTTTTGGCATAACGCTCCGGGATAAAACGCAGCCGGCCGTCAAGCAGGGGCTTCAAGGCAAGACCAGCCAAGGAATTTACCGGCACATCCGTGTCCTCAATACGCCCTTCGCCGAATTTTTCTGCCAGATGCTCGATAGGTTTCTTCACGGCGATATACCACTGGTCGGACAGATAAGGCTCGATAGGCACGTGGCTGCGATAACTGTGCCCGACTTCATGAACGTATTCGCGAACATCTTCGAGAAGTTTTTCCTGACGGAAGTATTCTACAACGGCTTCGCGCGCCTCGAAGCGATCCATTCCGAGTAAAGATTGTGCTTCCGGCTCATTGGCATCTTCCCAGCCATACTTGTCGCTTATCGAGCCGTCGGGCGCCATAACGTTGATTACTGGTAGGCCGTGTCTCTGGCCAATTTCCCAGTCGTCCGGATCGTGGGCCGGAGTTACTTTCAAAAAGCCTGTGGAGAACTTTGCCTTTTCATCTTCGCTTTCCGGATCAGGCGGAACGACATGCTCATCGGCAATGATGGGGATAATGCGGCCGACAATTGGAAGCCGGACTTTTCTGCCCACAAGATATTTTGCACGTGGATCATTTGGATTCATCGCCACGGCCGTATCGCCCAGCATCGTTTCAGGCCGGGTTGTAGCGACGGTTACATACGTAATAGTCACCGTGTCGCGGGCGTCCCGCCCGCGCGTTTCGAGGGCATCTTGCCCTCGCTCTTCATCCAAGATTGAGTCCCGCATCCCACACCACGGCCAGTCTTGCAGACCTGCCTTTTCAGGGTTCGCAAGTACATAGTCAACCTGGTTCCTGAAGTCCTCTTCGTCGCGGATCAGATGGTCGTAGTATTCATCCATCCACAACGAGCCCTGGCGGTCAAGCCGCCGGTTGATCTGCTTGGACGTGAATGATTTCCAAGAATGGACGATCTCAGGCAACTCGTGACCGGCGAGGGGTCTGAGGATTACATGAACGTGATTCGGCATGACGGCCCAGGCAATGAGTTTGTACCGCTCGCCGTCGAAATGCTTGAGTGCATTGTGCACGATCTCGGCAAGGTGCGGCTCTCTCAAAAGGCACTCGCCGTGCCCGGCATCGAGAAATGATTCAATCTTCTCTGAGTAAAGACGGTGCAGCTCAATTCGCTCGATGTGGGTCAGGGGACGCCCTTGCTGTTGAGCACGCTCGACGATCTGCTGACGCTCAAGACGCCAAGATTCGGAGACTTCGCTTGGGACGGCATCAGCGAGACGGAAGGTAACAACGTAGATAGCACCTTGTTTGGACCAATGAGGCAGGTAACGGCCTTGTCGTTTGTCGATGGTTGATTCGCTGTCCTGTTGCGAAGGCGGGACGCCTTCGACACGCGCGGGCGAGACGCCCGCGACACTTTCAACCGGCTCTACAAGCGGGTACCTCATATACCAGAAATGTCCCTGCACCGTCTCATGCTCAACCTCGTCATCAGCCAAAACCGTTTGTGTGGCGGGATCCCAGTTGACCAGCCTTTTTCCTCGATAGATCAGCCCATCCCTGAAGAGTTTGAAAAACGCGCTGCGAACGGCCTTGACGCACACATCGTCCATGGTAAACCGCGTGCGCTCCCAGTCACACGAACAGCCCATCGCCTTCAATTGTTCGATGATGCAGGCTTCATATTCGTCTTTCCATGCCTGAACACGCCCGACAAATTCTTCCCGCTCGAAGTCGGTCCGGCGTTTTCCTTCTTCAGAAAGTATGCGCTTCTCGACAACCGTCTGTGTGGCGATGCCCGCGTGGTCGGTGCCCGGCATCCACAGGGTATTGTATTTCTGCATCCGGCGGAAGCGAATCAGGATGTCCTGCAATGTATTATTCAGCGCATGGCCCAGGTGCAGCGGCGCCGTAACGTTAGGCGGGGGGATTACGATTGTGTAGGCTTTATCATTTTCGCCGTCAGCGTGCGGTTCGGCGTGAAAGTATGAATGCGAAGTCCATATCTCATTCGCCTGCCGCTCTATCGTTTTGGATTCATAAATTTTCGAGAGCTGCTCACTCATGGCTTCTCAGATTCCGACAATTGTATATAAAAAACTCCGGCACAAATACATTGGCCGGAGCATTATCTTATTAAAAATGAACAACGATGTAAAGCAAACAATTGAACGCAAAACAGGGTACGACTACATGCTTTTACGATATGTAGTTATATACTTCCGTCATGCCTAATCGAGGTTCATTGTCATCAGGAACTCCCCGTTGGATTTTGTTTTGGCAAGCCTGCTTTTTAGCAGCTCGACCGCTTCAACGGGATTCAATTCGCTCAGAACCCTTCGGAGCCGATATACAAGTTGAAGCTCTTTCGGATCGAGCAGCAGTTCTTCCCGCCTGGTTCCGCTTCGGCTGATGTCTATAGCCGGGTAGATCCTTCTGTCAACAAGACGCCTGTCAAGATGCAACTCCATATTACCGGTCGCCTTGAATTCTTCGAAGATCACCTCGTCCATTTTTGAGCCGGTGTCGATTAATGCAGTTGCGAAAATAGTCAGTGAACCGCCTTCTTCGATGTTCCTGGCAGCGCCGAAAAACCTCTTGGGCATCTGCATCGCACCGGCGTCGACACCACCGGTAAGAATTCTGCCCGAGTGCGGCATCTCGGTATTATAAGCACGTGCAAGGCGCGTTATCGAGTCCAGCAGGATTACAACATCTGTGCCGTATTCGATAAGTCGCTTTGCTTTTTCGATTACGACTTCTGCTACCTGACAATGACGTGAGGCCGGCTCATCGAAAGTTGAACTTATGACCTCAACATCGTCAGCCGTCTTTCGCTGCATTTCAGTAACTTCTTCCGGCCGTTCGTCAATGAGCAGCACAATCAATTTCACGTCAGGATGATTTGTGCTCAGTGCGTTAGCAATTTTTTGCAGCAGGACTGTTTTACCGGTTCGTGGCGGAGCAACTATCAGGCCACGCTGGCCTTTGCCCACTGGCGTGACCAGATCAATGATCCGCATATTTAGCTCTTCCGCCGTGGTTTCGAGTATAAAACGGTCCTCAGGATGCAAAGGCGTCAAGTCGCTGAAGACAATCTTTTCCGCGAGATTGTCAGGGTCTTCGAAGTTGATCGCTTCGACGCGGAGAAGGGCAAAGTATTTCTCCGAATCTTTCGGTGGCCTGATCTGACCTGATACGATATTTCCCGTCCGCAGACCGAAGCGCCTTATCTGAGACGGGGAAACATAAATGTCGTCCGAAGATGATAAGTAGTTATAATCCTGATTTCGCAGAAATCCGTAACCGTCCGGCAGCACTTCCAGCACGCCTTCGCCGTACATTAGACCGCTCTGGTTAATACGCTCCTTGAGAATTCTGAAAATCAAATCCTGCTTTTTCAGCGCGCTGTATTCCGTGATTCCTTCATTCTTGGCAAGATCATGAAGTTCTGAGACGGTGAGTTTCTGCAAATCCGTCAAATACAAGTTACCTTTTTTAATCCGTTCGTACTTGGCATGAGTGGATTCTTCTTCAGCTTTCTTAGCTCTCAGGGCTTCTTCCTCGGCATCTACAGCGATAGGCTCCTCAACTGTAGCTGTAGCCGTAGAGGCTTCATTCTCTTGCGGTGTTTGTTCTTCCTGCTCGGTGACAGTTTGTTTTTCAGCAACTGCCTTTTTCTTTTTGCTCTTGCGTTTTTTGGTTGTGCTTTTTACAGCCTTAGCCATCATGACTCCTTTTCCATTCGTAAAACTTGTTTTGTTACTCCTGTGAACCTCGTCCCACTAAAAGGAAGCGTTAGAGGCATTATCCCACAGAATAACCTTCCCGAAGGAATTCAATAAGATTTGAACATTGAATAGTAGAAACAAAACCTATATTTTAAAATCGGGCAATAGTAAATTCGAGTGAACTGTTAAAACCCCGCTTACCCATTATTCATAATATCAGAGAAAATATCAGCGACCTGTCTGACCAATGTCGAGAAGTCAGAATTGTTTTCTATCGTATTATCGGCGAGGCTTGCCTTATTGTCCAGAGAAATCTGAAAATTTTCTCTAATTTTAATCTGATTTTTGTCAAAATCCTTTTTTTTTGCCCTTTCTGCCCTTATTTTTTGCTCGCAATCGACAAAAATAAGCCTGTCGCATCGCCGGTTCCAGCCAACTTCCACCAATAATGGCATATCCAGCACGATTGCCTTGACTTGATTTTGTCGATTATATTGCTCTATAAGCTCATCAGCACGCGCGAGGACAAGAGGATGAATTACCCCGTTCAAAGAATCAAGCTTATCGCCAGAAGCAAATGCTACGCCGGCAAGTTTCTTATGTTCGATTCTCCCAGAAGAATCTAAGACAGCTTCGCCAAAAAGCCCGACTATTTTTTCTTTAACAGTTTTCCTATCGAGCAGTTCGTGAGCGATCTTGTCGGCATCGATAACTTTGCATCCCAATTTGGCAAATTCAGCCGCAACAGTACTCTTTCCAGAGCCGATTCCACCCAAAATACCTATTACTGATTTGTCCCCGATTATGCCCACAGCCGGATATTCTAACCACTTTTTGCAACCGGTCAAGAAATTTTTTAAATCAACAAATTTACTGTGGCGGAGTAATAGTGATTTCTATCGGGGATGAGGTTCCGGTTATCCCACGGCTGTCTGTCGCTGTTGCCGTGAGACTATAGAGTCCTCTTGCGTTCTGTCTCCACATCGTCACCCAGCCGTCGGAACTGTCATTATCCTCACCTATCTTCCTGCCGTTGACAAAAAACTCCACCTTCATCACGGCCCCGTAAATACCCCATGCCTCAGCTTCGATTTCAATTTCGGCCGGCTGCATGACAAAAATGGCGTCATTCTGCGGCGTTATAATATTTACAACAGGTGGTTTTACATATTTGAGCCAATCTTCCGTCAACAGGGCAAGGTCTGCCGTATTTACTATACCATTTCGATCCAGGTCGCCGGGCTGCCGGCTTTCAGTTTTCATCCAGGATCGAACCTGAAAGGCAAAATCCTTTGAGTTGACAAGCCCATCATTAGTTATATCCGCCAGCAAACTCCAGCCATGGGGAGGTATACTGGCCTCGGCTGTGCCGGCGTAGCAGCCCATATTGATACGCAGATTGGTTGCCCACAAATTAGATGGGCCTTCCGGCATATTCAACAATTCGCCATCCAATGGCGAGCCTGGATTGCCCGCGTCGATACATGGACTGGTTATTTCATCGTAGTGCCAGCGCTGGCGCTCGATGTCCCACCGCCAGCCTGCACTCTTCAAATGGTAGTCGCCGGCTCCCGAGTCGACAAAGAGCGGATCAGTACCAATGTTTCCAATCACACCAAGTACTCCGGTCCAACCCTGGATACAGCAATAATTTATTACCGATATCCTGCTGCCGCGCGCATCATTAATCTGCGCCGATTCTCCCATACCGCCGCTATCACTGTTGCCCCAGAGAATGGAATTGGCCAATTCGGCGCTGCCGCCCCATCCATTCCATATTCCGCCGCCCATCTCCGCCGAATTGCCGTGTAATGTGCAGTTAATCAGAGTGGGTATGGCCTCGCTGTTTTTGACAGCGCCGCCGTATTCAGCTAAGTTTTCACTGAATGTGCAGTTTTTCAGGATTGGTTTGCTGTCGTAACAATTATACATACCGCCGCCATGTCGGGCAGTGTTTGCAGTGAAAGTGCACTTAGTTAAAACCGGGTTGCTATTCTCGGAATTATATATACCGGCCCCGCTGTGGTTGGCAAAATTCCCGCTGAAAGTGCAATTGGTCAGTATCGGGTCGCTGTTAGCCAAATTACACATTCCGCCGCCGCTGCCGAGGGCGGAAAGCTTGGATTCGGCCGAGTTTTCGCTGAACATGCAGTTGGTCAGTATCGGTGAGCTGTTGTAAGAGTTACAAATGCCGCCGCCATACTCTCCGGCGGTGTTTCCCGTGATGATACAATTGATTATCGTCGGGCTGCTTGCCGTACATTTGATACCGCCACCGAACCCGCCAGCAGATCCATTAGTAATTTTAATGCCGTCGAGGACGGAGTTTTCATCTTCGCCGTTGTGGAAATCGAAGCCGCGGCCCTTGAACTGACAGTCGATAATACAGTTTTGCGGACCGTTTTCGCTTTTTACTGTGATCGCCTTTCCTTTGAAGTCGATATCGAAGTTTCCTTCTCCTGAATATTGCCCGTCAGCAATCCATATAGTGTCACCATCCGAGGCGTCGTCTATCGCAGCCTGAATTGTGGGATAGACGCCCGGTACCCGATAACCGGGAAATTCCGCCGATGTAGTGAACGAATAGCACAGATCATTGTTGTCCGCCGTGACCTTGTTGCCCACTGCATCGACCAGGTCTATGACAAAATAGTAATCCGTGTTTATAGAGAGGGGCCGGAGCCTGATGGTATGATCTTTGGTTATTATAACATCTTCCTGCGCAAAGGTATATGGCCCGCCACATGTCAGACCACAACGAACCTGGGCCTTAGTTGGTTCGTCGGTCGTAAACGCTATACTTGCCACATAGCCTTGCGTTTCCACCTGTATACTCAAAAGCACAGGTGTCTCAGAATCTACAATAGAACTGTCCATGGTTGCAGCCGGATTGCCGGTGCCGTCATCGGCATCAAAATATATTGCCGTAATAACATCATCAGAAGAAACCTGGACAGTTCCATCTTCTATGTTCGGTTCGCCGGAGCCGGTCGAAATGCTCCCGGTGAAAACACCGAAGATGGAAGTTTTTTCGGCCAGAACAACCTTTTCCAAATCACCCATACTTGTCATTACGGTCGCTTCCTGCGTGCCTTTGCCCCTTAGGTCCCAATCCGCCAGAAGCATTCCCACAACACCTGGACGGGCATAATAGTCACGATCGAAACTGATATACCCTCGCGAGGGAATGACGGCATGCATTGCTCCCGAAAGGTTTACCCTGCCATCCGAAAGGCAAATTCCGGGTGAAATCGGATCCGCCGTTCTCGTCAGTACGCTATAAATCTGATCAAATGTCATTAATGGATTAACTGAAAGTAAAAGAGCACAAGCACCTGCGATATGTGGACAGGCCGTTGACGTTCCTGATAAGATAGTTGTGTATCCGTTGTTGGATGTGCCAATCAAAGTTCCTTCTGCGCTTAGCGATAAAACATCCACCCCGGGCGCGGTTATATCCACCCAGTCGCCATAATTGGAATACGGCCATCTTTTGTCATCCGAATCAGTTGCCGCAACGGAAATCACGTTTTTATAGTAAGCCGGGTACTGGGGCAAATCCGAATCATCATTGCCGGCGGACGCGACTATTATTACGCCCTGGCTGTAAGCGTAATCAACGGCGTCTTTCAGTATCAGGGACTCATTTGGCGTACTCCAGCTATTTGAAATAATGTCGGCGCCATTTTCCACGGCGTAATAAACAGCAAGTACCGCATCGGCTGTGCTTCCATCTCCAAACAAGCCCATAAACTTAAGGGCCATTATTCTTGTATTCCAGCAAATCCCCGTCATATCAAAATCGTTATTACCCCTGGCGGCGATGATGCCGGAACAATAAGTGCCGTGACCATAGTCATCTATAGGATCGCCGTTGTTATAAATGAAGTTGTAGCCATATATATCGTCAACATAGCCATTTTCGTCGTCATCCACCCCTTCGGTTCCGTTATGTTCGGCTTCGTTGATCCACATGTTGTCGCGTAAATCTCTGTGGTTATAGTCCACACCCGTATCCAATACGGCAACAACTGTCTGTGAGCTTCCAGTGTAAATAGCCCAGGCTTCTTGAGCAGCTATCTTGCCCAGAGACCACTGGTCAGGATGCAGAGGATCATTCGGTATCGAGTTTGCCGAGACAATGTAGTTTAACTCCGCATATTCAACATCAGGATTGCTTCGATACTCCGCAAGAGCTTCTTCAAGTGATTGCCGGGATTCGCAGTCAAGCCGAATTTTGTATATCCTGCCGAGGTCGGGGACTTTTGTGGCTGCAGGAACCCGCTTGAGTCTTTCGAGGATACGTTTTTGTTTTTGTGACGGCAATTTGCCGTTTTCTTCCCTGAGTGATTCGAGGTGCAGTTGTCTTTTTCGAAAGTTCCTTAAAAGAGGTTTGATCCGGTTAACTCTGTATTTTGCATTCAACTGACCCGGATGGGATGACAAGGGCGAGAAGCTCGGAATACCTGCCGAATTGTGGCGCTGCAGTTGCTCTTCGATTGTATTGGCGGCCGTATCGTGAAATTTTACAATTATCTCATTCGGGACGCAACGATGGGGGGCTGCACCAATTACCGCCGGTGTTAACACCACTGAAAATAAGAGCAGGGCAAGACTTGAAAGTGCCGTCTTTTTCATTTACCTGCTCTCCATGATTTACCCTGTATATATTGGCAACAGCCGCTTGAGAAAGTCTGGGCTGTGATGCTATGAAATAGAACCGAGTTATACAGATGAAGAATTATTGTGGCAATGCCAGCCAGCCTCTACATCTCAAGCTAATATAATTATAGCACGAGAGCAGTTGATTTTGCAAGGACTTTATGCAAATCCCGGCAAGCACAAGGAGTGTAAATTCAGCATCTGCAAACCCGGCACGCATCGGCGTAACGCGAGAGGCCGGGTATAACTCACGAGAGACTGACTTTATCCGGAATCTTTTGTATGCTGTTCAGCAGATAGTCTTTCACTACCACGTCCCAGCTCATATTTTTCGCGAGTTCGTAGCCGGTTTTAAGCATGCTTTCTATCTCGGACTCGTCTTTTGGCAAGCGTGAGCATATCTGCATTGCGACTTTTTCGCTCTGGCTTGCCTCAATCCGGTCTCGTATCGACCGGTCGATCTGAAACAAATCTTCAATGTCGATATAGCTGCGGACTTCCAGGTCGGTATAGTCGGCAACAATTACATTCTTGACATTTTCCGGGCCGGTCACGTCCCGCAGGAAACCTAAACAGCCGCAGACACTGCTGAATACGCATATACCACCGAAAGTCAGCGGCTCAAGCTGGGCTATTCCGAACGGCTCATAAATGCTCTGGCCAAATTCGACATCGGTTCCCTTGCGGATATCCATAAATTCCATATCAAGAGGCATCCTTTGGCCGCATTTTTGGGGATCAAAGCCAAACTGATTGATGAACACTATTTTCAAATTCCTGCTTCTGGCGTTGAATTGCTGCACTGCCGTATAGTAATTTGCCTCCCCGCCGGACAAGTCCGGCCAGCCTTCACGGTGAGCCACGGGCCAATTATATGTAGACTCCATTTCATGAATATCCCGGCTGCGACGCTGTGATACTTCCGTCGAAAGGACAAACAGCACTCCCGTCTTGCCCTGCGTCCTGAACTCCCGCTCGATGTGTTCAAGAACGCGCAAATCACGCCACATTCCTTTGCTCTTAACAAGCCTTGTTACGTGCGTGAAAACATAATCAGGCTTATAGCCTAACAGGTTTTCACAATATCGCTGAAGTTTTTCTCTCGATGCGAGCTTATCGGCAAGACTGATTTCGTATGCCGGGATGCCGTTATATACAATATCGATATCGGCGGTTTCGAATTCCGGCGCCAGGAAACGCAATTCATCGACGACATAATCGCCGACCGCGCATATACGGTCACAGTATTTTGATGCCTCCACGAGAGAGTGCTTGAAATAGGTACTCTGGTCACCGAACACTTCGTTGACGTAAAGTCCGTCGCTGTGGGCCTGTTTCATGACATTATAAAACATAGTATCGTGCCCGGGATGCTCTTCGACAATGCGTCGCATAGTGGCCACTTCATGAGCATAAAAAACTGTTTTGAAGTTACACGCAGGTTCAAGAATGGCTGCCAATGCGGTCGGCATTCCCATAAACTCGTGTGAGATAATTATGGCCGAATCCTCGGCGGCGCCGATTGCCTTGAGCACGGCAATTGCCACGGGGGCCAATCTGACATATTGCTCGAACTCCCATAGGTTCTCGAATAAATTACTGCGTATGCCGAATTCCTCGAACAACCGCCTCTTGAATTCGTTGATCGCCCCCTTATCTATATGTCTTACATCGACCAGCACAACTTCAGGCGAGCTTATTATACCTGTTTGCTCGTCAACAAAAGTACGTCTGCCGTAAACTATGCCTGCGTTGTAGAAATTTTCGATCTTATGGAAGGCCGGAGCGTACCCCGTGTTTACAAATTCATCGATAGACGAGTAGAGCACCTCGCTATTCTCGCCGAGCCGTTCCGATGCGGAGCCTTCCGTGGTGAACAGCGGGCCGATGAGTATTGAGCGTTCTACTGCATCAAGATAGGTTTTGCTGGTGAAGAAACCATGCAGAACGGCGCCGATACCGCCGACCTTATCCACCGTCTCATGGGTGACGTGCACTGCTGTTGTCTCTCTGGTCATAGTAATTTCCCTCCAAGTTTAATCTGAGGTTTAATCAGGTTGTTTCTATTATCTCTACGTAAAATATAAGAAACGAGACCATTACAACCAAATTAAAGGGGCTCTTTGGCGTGCCGTTTTGTTTGGACCGAAAAAACGGAGTGAAATGTGCAAATTAAACGTGTATTTTAGGACGCTTTTGGCCGGCTTTGGGAATTTTATTTGGGTCCGCCTATTTTCTCTCGCAAGGTTCTTATCGAACCTGCAAGTACCTGCGGAGGAATATCAGCCAATTCCGGTTCGGGGATTTCACTAAGCGCTATTCGGTCAATAATCGCAACTGCCCGTCGACCGAAAGGGGCGATCAAAGCGGCCGTTCTATCAGCTTCGTCCAATTCACCGTACACCATTTGCCGGAGATACATGATTATGTTTTGTGTCAACTCCCTGTCGCCCATCTGATATACTGCCCCGGCAAGCGGAGCGGGCCCGTCCGGAATTTCTCTTTCTTTTAGTATGTCTTGTGTAAGCTTGTGTGTCTCAGCCATTAGCCGGTGCTCTCTTTCCACATCGGTCTCATCTATTGGCGCCAGCTTCAGCTCTTCGCCGGTGTCCATGCTGGGGACATATAGTTTATTGTGACATGTCGGGCACTTGCCCCATTTGCCTCCGGCTGTGTCCGCCGCTTCTATCTTTTTCCCACAATACTCACAATGAAATACGATCGCCATTTTGACACCTCTGATGAAAACTTTTCTATTTCTCCGCTCTATATTCCGCTGCCACCTCGGTGGTTATTCCGCCGCGGGGTGTAAACCGAGAGATAACCTTCATCCAGCGTGGTTTGCATAAACCTGTCAAATCATCCAGTATATCATTCGTTAGAGCCTCGTAAAAAATCCCCTTATTGCGGTAACTTTGCATGTAGAATTTCAGGCTTTTAAGCTCTATGCATAATTTGTCGGGACAGTATTCGATAAGAATCTCGCCGAAATCAGGCTGGCCCGTTCGAGGGCAAACGCTCGTAAACTCGGGATATCTGATCGTTATACGATAATCCCGCCCGGGACGGGGATTTTCGAACAATTCTATTTCTACCTGCTCGCCCATTATTCTTTTTAACCGCCCTTATAAAACTTCGTGCTATAGTATAATCGAGAGATTGCTCTGGGACAAGCAATAATTAATATAAGAAATGATGAAAATCTCCCCCGGCACAAAGATTGCAAAAACGGGCCAAAAGTATTGCATGGAGCCGGAAGCTCAGGTATATTTGTCTTTCCGAAGACACCAGGATTTAGCAGGGCGCTGTTGATATCAATAAATCCCATTACGAATTGTTAAATGTTTGAAAGAAATCAGGAAATGACAAAAAGATTAATTGTTGCAGGTTTACTGGTTGGGACAGTCCTTTTCGCTCTATCGGGTTGTAATACGCAGAGTCAGGTCCAGGAGAACGAAGGCACTATAGAGACCCAGGTGACCCAGGAAACCCAGGAAGCCAGCAAGGCAGAAGAGGTCGAAACGGTTGAAGAAGTCAAAGAGGCCCAAAAAGTCGAAAGCAACAAATTGACGCTTCGGATTAATTGCGGAGCCGCCGAACCTTACACCGACCAGACCGTCCTCAAGGACTTCGATCCATTTAAGGAAGCTGGCGGTTATCAGAAGCCCGTAGTCAAGACAATCGAAGACGTGACTGTAACCAACGGAGAGCTGGCTCTATGATTTACCCTGAATATACAGAATCCCGAGATCAACGGTATCGAGATACTTTCCGAGTAGCTCGTAGTTTGTCAAATTTGATTTGATAGATTGGCGGGAGCCGACTTGTGACAGATAAAAAAGCTGTAATTTTGCTGAGCGGAGGCCTGGATTCGGCTACGACTTTGGCCATCGCATGCAGCGACGGTTTCCATTGCTGTGCTTTGACTTTTGCTTATGGCCAGCGGCATAAGCGGGAAATCGAGGCCGCGAAAAAGGTCGCCGAATCTCTCGGAGCGGCTGAACATCGTATAATCGAAATCGACCTGGCCGCGTTCGGCGGTTCGGCTCTGACCGATGAGGACATTGACGTACCCAAGGACAGAGCCGGCCTGGACGGCTCGATCCAAATTCCAGTAACTTACGTCCCGGCACGTAACACGATATTCCTGAGCTACGCCCTCGCCTGGGCCGAGGTGCTGGGGGCGTTCGATATCTTTATCGGCGTCAATTCCACCGACTACAGCGGCTATCCCGACTGCCGGGCCGAGTTTATCGCCGCTTTCGAAAAGACAGCCAACCTCGCCACCGCAGCCGCCATTGAAGGCAAAGGCCGATACCGCATCCAAACGCCCATCATCGAAATGACAAAAGTCCGGATAATCACGACCGGCACGAAGCTCGGCGTCGATTATTCCCTGACCCACAGTTGCTACGATCCGGATGAGCAGGGCAGAAGCTGCGGCCGATGCGATTCCTGCCGGTTAAGACTAAAAGGCTTCGCCGAGGCTGGACTCGAAGATCCGATTGAGTATATAATATAACCTTGTCATTGCCCAATTGAATATAAAACATAACATTGTCATTCCCGCGGAGGCGGGAATCCATAGTTTAAAATGAAAAATGAGAATTAACGAGATTTTCTATTCCCTGCAGGGCGAAGGCTTCTTGGCCGGCGTGCCGAGCGTGTTCGTCCGCCTGGCGGGCTGTCCTTTGCGCTGCCGCTGGTGCGATACGAAATACGCATGGTCAAAGCAAGCAGGGCGGCGGTATAGTACAGACCAAATCGTCCAAGCCGTTCAACAATGGCCCTGCCGATTCGTGGTAATAACCGGCGGCGAACCGATGATCGATTCTGATTTGCCGCAGTTGGTCCAGGAGCTGAAAACCGCCGGCAAACACATAACCATTGAAACAGCCGGCATAGCTTATATCCCTGATATGCCCTGCGACCTGATGAGTATCAGCCCGAAACTAAGCAATTCCGTGCCGGACGAGCCGAAATTAGCGGCGATTCACAAGAATTCGAAACTCGATCTCGCTGTTCTTGAAGAACTGATTGACAATTACAACTATCAGCTCAAATTCGTCGTCGATTCCGAGGCTGACCTGCCGGAGATAGAAGAAACAATAGAAAAACTCGCAAACACCGACCGGCAAAAAATAATGCTGATGCCCCAGGCTGCTACCCGGCAAGAGCTTTTAGCCAAATCCCCGATGGTCGCCGAACTTTGCAAACGTACCGGCTGCGCATTTAGCCAGCGCCTCCAGGTCTTGCTCTGGAACAACGAAAGAGGCACATAAAAGTTATTGAATCGCTCGGCAACCTGCACGATAATTGCCAAATCTCGAAAATTGGTGATTGACAATCAATAATAAATAATAAATAATAAATCGAGCGCCCGGGTGGCGGAATAGGCAGACGCGCTAGCTTGAGGGGCTAGTGACCTTAGGGTTGTGCTGGTTCGACTCCAGTCCCGGGCAGTCATCATTGATTATTGATAAATGATAAATGATTATTGACATGTCCGGGGGCGGGCGTTAGGCAGTGACAAGTTCGTAGCGAAGCTGGAAACGCTTCCGGGCCGACGACTTCAGCCTCATGGCCAAACATGATTGCGTGCGTCCCTATTAAATCCTCTCAGGAAAGAGGTTTCCGTCCATAGACTCTTGTATGAGCGGCCCAGGCCGGACACCACGTGCGGTGCCAACGCATGATCCTGCCAAAAGCAGAATGGGTCATAGCGAGAGATTTGCTTTGATTTTTAATCCGGAAAAGTATATTGTATTTTTATGGTTTGGATTTCTGCACCTGGGTATCGGAGTGAGGTTATGAATAAACGAAAAGCGTTCACACTGATAGAACTCTTAGTGGTCATCGCCATTATCGCCTTATTGATGGCGATATTGATGCCGGCTCTTAGAAGTGCCAAAAACCAGGCCAGGGCCGTCATCTGCAAGTCTAATCTCAATCAGTGGGGCAAAATATTCTACCTTTATACCCATGACAACGATAGCAAATTCATGGTATGGAAAGAGTCCGGTACGCCGGGCGGCGGCACCTGGATCATACCATTGATGCCGTATTATGAAACAGGTGGGGAGAAGGCACGGCTATGTCCGATGGCCACGAAAACGGAACAGGAGGGGCAGACGATCCCCGCCCTCATGGCCTGGGACTGCGAAATCGATGAGAAAATCCATAAGAACAGCTACGGGATCAACAATTGGTGCTATGATCTACGTCCCGGCGTGACCACGATATGGGGATTGGCCCAAGCGGACAGCAGAGCATGGCGACGCATCGACCCAAAAAACGCCGCTCGTATTCCGATGTTTCTGGAGTGCTGGCGATGGGGAGGCGGCCCAGCTACTCGAAGTGACCCGGCGCCCCCCGACGAGCAAGTCCGGCACAACACGGGATTTGGACGATATTGTATGAACCGCCATGCCTATACGATTCACATTTGCATGATGGATGGCTCCGCTCACAGGGTGAAACTAAAGGGCCTCTGGGACTTGAAGTGGCACCGAACATACAATATGGTGGACCAGCCGCCGCAGTGGCCTGATTGGATGATAAACCTGCCGGGTCCGTAGCCGGGCTAAATGTCACAAACGACTGTCTTGCACTTCGCATGTTAATCCGCCTGGAGCCTTTGACCTTCTTGACAGCATGACAATCTGTGTTAGAGTGGTTGGGAGTTCCGGCAGGGTTGCGTGAATAATGAGGCAATATCGTGGAAACCCAGGATAAATTGCAAATGCTGTTTGAGGGAAAATGATGCAACGTACCGTTGTTATCTTCAATCAAGTTCTTCTTATTCTCTTATTGTTAGCTCTGCCGCTAATCCTGGTTTGTAATAAAGGTAGCAAAAGTTCTCCGGAAGATGCGTTAGATGCCTTACTTAACTCCGGGGATTTAGAGCTCATACATGAAGTTCCACTACAGTTTGATACCTACCATGTGCAGGGACTTGATCTCACAGAGCAATTTTATTTTGTAACCTCAGTGGACAACGAGCAGGGGCGAGGCTGGTTATTTAAGATTCACAGGCAAAACGCCGGCCTAAATTCAAAGATAGAATTGACTGATGGTACTTTGATTCATCCCGGCGGCGTGCAGTTTGACGGCCATTACCTTTGGATTCCAAATGCCGAATATAGAAGAGCAAGCCGGACAATGATCTGCGGCGTTGATCCCAATAGTCTGGAAATCCGCAGGTCGTTTCCTGTTGATGACCATATTGGCGCTATTGCATCTGACGGCAAAAACCTTCTTTACGGAGTTAATTGGGACGCGCTTCATTTCTATACATGGGATTATAATGGAGATCAGTCAAACAAGGTCGATTCCCCGACATCAATGGCATATCAGGACATCAAGTACCTCGCAGGCAAACTTCTATGTAGCGGCCATAAGGACGATAATTCTGTTATAGACATTATCGATCCTGAAAACTGGACATTAGTAAAACGTATCGATTTGCCACGAGGTGGTTGGAAAAACACGTTAAGTCGCGAAGGCATGACCTACAAAGGAAATCTATACTTCCTTCCAGACGATGGGCCAGAGTCTAACATTATGATTTTCACTTTAGCCCGGTAGGACTAACTCATCCTGCGATAGCACATGCAATATAGGGGACGAGATTGAAGACCCAAAAGAAAATCTTGTACAAGCCAATGAAGGAATAGATCGCTATATTGAAAGCTTCTCTGGAGATCGGGAACAATTTGCTGTGCATTCGGTAGACCAAATCACCGGCGAAGGCACAGACCAGGAACGAGAGAACCAGTAATAATACATTGATAATCGTGCACCACATGAAAAAAGTTTTGACGATAATAATATCCATAGTGTCTCTCCTTTATTTTCAATTGCATTGAACATAATAATATCCGGCACTTTTCTTAGAAAATAAGATGTCGCAGAGTTAATGTCAACGTTTCTATATGGTTGGGCCTGCTATATTTTTTGGAATTATTAGGGATGCTGGAGCAGAAACAAAAAGCAAGCATTGATAGAAGGAAATCTCGAAGAATTACGCAGACTCAGTGCTTCGAGAGACTAATTGCTCCTACTCGCAACCTGCTTTTTTCAATACTCAATAACCTACCAAGTCAGAACGAGCGAGAACTCATGCTCATATTGGGCCACGGATGGATTTTAGCGGGTCTGATTGGATTAAATTGATTCAAATCCAATTATTTAGCATTATCCAAGATTATCTAAGATTTTTTAACATTATCTAAGATTTCCATAAGACCTTTATAGGTAATGTTTTAGCGACAAATGCTTGCGTCGGCTTGAATAATATTGCACGAACAAATCGAACAAAAGTGTTGATTTAGTCGATATAATATCGTATATTTATTATAGACTTTTGTCTGTAAATGACTATACTCGCCAGTGATCCTTTGTGGTCGCTGGTACTTAATACTCGCCAGTGATCGGTTAACGGTCGCTGGCTTTTTTTATATGGAGAGGAATATGGATAGATACGCCGTTTTCATTGATGGGGGATATGCCAGGAAGGTACTTGAGCAATTCGGCAACGTACGTGTCTCCTACCTCAAGTTCTCAGAGAGTGTTGCTGCCGGGCAGGAGAGATTGCGTACGTACTACTATGACTGTGCTCCGTATGTGAGTTCACCCCCGACCCCGAGCGAGAAAACGCGAAAAGCCGGTTTTGATCGTTTTGCAGCGGCGTTGGAACGGCAGTCACGTTTTCAAGTTAAGCTGGGAAGACTTGCCAGGCGTGAATCCCAAGATGGCACTATCAGATTCGAG
>JBARRE010000265.1:0-2524 GCA_049644065.1 Sedimentisphaerales bacterium
GCTCATCACCCATATCTTTCGCCATTTCCTCGCCGGCGCGTAGGGCAGCAAGATACAGTGAGCCGACAAACGTGTTCGGCCCCTCGAAGTTGATATCGTAGGTATTGTGCTGGCTCGCCTCGATGAGACCGTCATCGTTACCATCCTGGCCGATAGAGAACTCCAGAGCCTTTTTGATGCGGGGCCAGTTTCGCTTCAGAAAGGCATTGTTGGCGGACATCTGGTGCTCGCGGTAGGCCTTGAGCACGGTGCCGCACTGGCCGTCGGCGGCGTAGGCCTGGTTGCTCCGGAAACCAACCAGGCCGCTCTCGGCGTCGAAGCCCTGCCCGAAATCCTGCATCTCTCGGGCACTTCGCTCAAGCTCAGGGAACAAACGGGCCGGGGCATGCGCATAGTTCCATACGTGAGTACAGGTACCCGCGCAGCAACCGACACCTTCCCATGCCCAGAACCGACCGTTCTCCCACCACTGGCACGTACCCGTCGCCAGATTACACACAGTCGAATGCAGCCGGACCAGCAGCCATGAAGGCAGCGTGCTGTCCACGTAAAAAGTCCTGTACCATTTTGCCGTATCGCTGGTAAGGCGACTCCAGTCATCCGCTACATAATGAACGACTTTGGCAGCACTGTCGAATCGGTTGGTGTATTCATGGCCGTGAGTATGATTCGGAAAGTACCAGGTTAAAACAAAGTTAAAGACATGTCTGCGGAATGGCTTCAATTCTATAGTACGGCTCGCTACGGCGGCACTGCGTCTTTCAGTGACAGGATACGAAACGTCCTGTTCGGTGTGGAGCTTTACATCCCGATCGCCAATGGCTTCCAGAAGTGTTTGAGTTTCCTGTAGTGAAGCTCCATCCCCCAAAAGGGCCAGCACCATCGAGCCATAGTCGGGAAGCTTTTCAATCGGCCCCATTGGCCCTTTATGCGAATCATCCGAAAACTCGATTTCGTCGATATTGATATGCCCCCAGCCGCCGGAATGTTTATCGACAATCTCGATTTTTGCCGTCTTGCCCTCGAATTCCTGCACGTTCCAGAAATACCATTCGAGCTTTTCGTTATTCTTGCCGGTCGCTGTACGAACAATCTTGCCTTCTATAATCAGGTCGATGCAAGTCTCACCGGCATGACCGCCGCCCCCGATTAAAAAGTTGATGAACTTGCGGGAGATTTCAAAGGATGGCGAGGTCAGCGTGCCACCAGGCCCGTCTCCACCTAAAAACGTATTGACCAGACCTTTGCCTTCAAAGCCGTCGACCTGTTGTTGACCGGTAAGTGTGCCATTGGCCGGGCCTTTGCCGAAAGCTTCTCCTGCTACATCCCATTTTCCATAGCCCTGGCCTTCAAAGTCCGCCAGCACGATTTTAGCCCTCGGCTTCGCAGCCTCCTCAGATAAAGGGGCTTTCTCGGCCGAGTGTACAATCAAAGTCCGCTCTTTCTCATTTATGATTCGTGTTCGGCGAAGAGCGTGAACCGACTTGGCTGAATCAATGAGTACGGCGTTCTCAAGCCAGCCTACAATGCCGGTAGTGACAGTCTCTTTGGAAGGATTCTCCAGGATGATGGTTAACATCGTAGCCGGCAAGGCAGAATCTTTTGCGTTCAATGGAATAAAAGGCGATGAACACGTCATCCTAACCTTAACCGGAAATGTACTGTCAGAATATCTTACCGAGGCAAGCGGATATTCAGCGGTAAAATTCACTGTCCCGAAATTCCTGTCCAATGTCTTTGTGGAAGTTTTGCCGTCCTTTTTCACGAAAACGGCAAAACCGGAATCGACGGGTGAATCCGGCCGATATGTCCTGTAATTTTCTGCGCCATAGCCGCTGAAAACGTGGCGATTGAAGATTTGCCAGACAGCAAAGGTGCCGTCACCCCTAAGATATAACTGGCCCGTCCCGATCCCGCCGACAGGCATCCCAATCGTCTCAAGATCCTTGCCGCGATAGAATGGCTGCTGTCCCCGTTCGAAGAGTTGCTTCATCGTATCCGGTGAAAGCTTCTTGTCCGCAGGAACAAGATGCTTAGGTTGCTTCTCGGCGGCACGTGACGTGTGCTGGAGCACCGGAAAAGAACTGAAAACCATAATCCCAATGACTGTCATCCATAATTTTCTCATTGCTTAATTCCTCGTATATTTTTCGTAGATGAAACAATTTTTCCTCAGCGGTTCCGGGTTTCAGACGCCCCACGTTAAAGTTTAATTACCAACAGGGTCGGCTCTACAATATGCAGGTTATTCAGAAGGGGTTCGGTGTACTTGATGTCCCCGTATTCGGCTTCGTCGAAATGATGCTGTTTGCCAACATGATTATTCCAGTCCACACCTTCGGTCAGGAAACCATACCGGCCGTGATGATGTTTGGAAATCGCCCGCAGGATAGTCAGCCCATCGGCAAGATATGACTCATTATTTGTATCGATATAAGCTTCGAAATATGCCAGTGCCGCCTCGGCATTCTCCCACAGGTATGCCGTGTCCCAGCTCTTTTCCATGTAGAGCAAGCCTTTGGTC
>JBARRE010000266.1:0-1618 GCA_049644065.1 Sedimentisphaerales bacterium
TATGATAACGACTCAAAATATAATAAATTCAAGCCTGCCTGTATCTATATACGATTGTAGCACAAATAAGTTTTCTCTATTAAGTAAATTTCGTCAAATTCCGCACATTTTCTTGAAAATTTTACACGATTCGGTTGACTACCTCGTTTTCAGACCGGAATCGCATGTACAGGTTTTGCCGATGCCGGTTATAAGTGGCCGGGCGGCCTTCTGTTTTGCCCTGTCATTTTCTTGTTTGAATCGCCAAGGTCTTGCCGCATCTCGTCAGCCAGAGCCATGAGCCGCTTCACTATTGCCGGGTGCCGGGCGGAAACATCGTGCTGCTCGCCTATATCGTTCTCCAGGTCAAATAACGCCTGTCCGATTTTGCCCTGCTCGTATTTGGCCGGCTGTCCGCCCGTGCCGCCTTGTCGTCCGGCAAGCGTGCGGTAGCTATGCGGCAGATGCAGCTTCCACTTTCCGCTGCGAACCGCCTCCAGCGCAAAACCGCGGTAATAGAAAAACGCCTCATGCGGCGATTTGGCGCCGGGCACACCCGACATCAGGGACCAGATGTCTTTGCCGTCAATGCGATGAGCAGGAAGTTCTGCCCCGGTCAGTTTTGCGACGGTAGGCAGAATATCCATCGTAGATGCGGGTTCGTTGCAAACGGAGCCGGCGGGAATCCTGTCGGGCATACGCATGACGGTCGGCTCCCTGTGGCCGCCGTCGAAGCTCGTGCCCTTTCCCTCCCGCAGCGGTTTGGCCAAGCCGGAGTGGTCGCCATAACTCAGCCACGGCCCATTATCCGAACAGAATATCACCAATGTCTTTTCGTCGATATCCAATCGCTTCAGCGTCGAGAGTATCTGTCCCACCGACCAGTCGATTTCCATCATGACGTCACCATACATGCCCTGTTCGGATTTGCCTTTGAATTTGTCGGATACGAACAATGGAACGTGCGCCATCGAATGAGGCAGGTACAGGAAGAACGGCTGGTCCTTGTTCTTCTCGATGAACTTAACGGCACGCTCGGTGTACCAGGTAGTAAGCTGCGTCTGGTCAGGATTGTATTCGATAGTCCTTTCGCCCTCGATAAGCGGCAGGTCGGGAAAACTCTTGTTGGTTGGATGGTTAGGCCACATATCGTTCGAGTATGGCAGGCCAAAATATTCGTCGAATCCGTGCCGGGTCGGCAAAAATTTAGGTTGATGGCCCATGTGCCACTTGCCGTAGCAGGCGGTTGCGTAACCGAGCGGTTTGAGAGTTTCGGCGATGGTTTGCTCCTGGTCGCCGATCCCGATTTTCGCATTCGGGCCGATCACGTTCGGCAGGCCGACTCGTTGAGGATAACAGCCGGTCATCAGCGCCGCCCGCGATGGCGTGCACGAAGAAGCAGCGGCGTAAAAATCCGTGAACTTAACGCCCTCGGCCGCCATTCGGTCAAGGTTCGGCGTCTCGTATCCTTTGGCCCCGAAGACGCCTATGTCGGCATAACCAACGTCATCGCAGAATATAATGACAACATTTGGTTTGTCAGTAGATTTGTCTCCCGATTCCCACTGTAAGTCACTCCTGCAGCCCGGTAAAGCCAATGCCGCTGCCGTTAAACCTACACCTCTTAAAAACTCACGCC
>JBARRE010000267.1:0-1836 GCA_049644065.1 Sedimentisphaerales bacterium
GCAGTAGCAATAATCGTGTACTCCGCTTTTTTAAATGTAACATGAATTCTTTGATCAGTCTGAATATCACTGATGGTGTAGGTCGTGCCACCTTCCTGGGTCTCTGCGCTAAATAGATACCATTTATCCACTGCATAGCCGGCGTCCGGAGTAGCTGTAAATGTTTGACTGCCGCCAGAGGGAACAGAAACGCTGCCAGGACTGACCGAACCCCCATCCGATGAGGATGCTGTCAAATCGTACATATCAAGCTCATCCAGGAAAGAAAAAGTCGCAATCACCGGATTAGTCACAGGAGCCGGATAGAAATATAGATTGCAGACCTCCCTGCTCAATGGATTAATCGGATCCGTTAAATCCGAGCACGTCGGTCGCACTTCTGCAGAGATTTCTCCGGTTTGGGATTGAGCAGTGCTTTGATCAGGAAAGACCGACTCCTCCGATAACACCGGACTGGACAGTACAAATACGAAAACCACGAAAAAACAGGCATAACTTCTCATAAATCCGCCTCCTTTCTGCCATTGAATGAGATTGGTACACTACTGCTAAATTTTAAATAAATAATGAGTCGAATGTCAACAAAAATATCACTTAAACAGAGTTTTTTTTAGGTCTTTGGCATTATTGACTCAATTCATGGCTATCTCTTTGTTTTAGATAACAACAAAACAGTAGAATTTACCAATATAAGCACGACTCTGACGTTTACTGCTCCTGAATCTCACGGGCCATTCCCAGGAGTTCCTCGAACGGCACCATGGTGTATTCGTCAGCTACGTAGATTCCCTTACGAATATTAAGGAACTTGACGTGGCTGTCCAGAAACGCCATGTTGTGACAATCTACTCGACCGTGCCATTCCGCCAGTTCTTTCAATTCTTCACTCGGGTGTGGCGGTGCTTTTATTTGATTATACCATCCATAGTCACCAACGAGCAACAATCGGGAATGATGATTGACACGGCTGAGGGCCAGATTCTTTAGCCGTTTGTTTACTTCTATGTGCAGGACAGTAAACTGGTCATTGCCAAGCAGCATTTGGTCCGGTCCAATCAGCATGTTATTTGTCTGATAACTCGTCCCCCATAAGCTGTACGCCTTCTCAAAAGGCATATAAGGAGCTGCACCGCCGCGGTCGGAGGGGCAGCAGAAAATCCTGGCATCGTTCTCGATTTTAATCTCATCCACCAAATCCACCGGTAGGTTAAAATATTTATTGAGCGGACGAGGAGACGGTGGTTGCAACCCCGACCAGCCACCATAAAGCACGTTGGCATTCCTGTTCTGATAAAATCGGCCGTTGTTATCATCCAGATACATGTTCCATGCTACGGCGATTTGCTTGAGGTTACTCTGGCAAGTTACACGTTTCGTCAACGTCCTGGCCTTACGCAAGGCAGGCAAAAGGATTGCTAAGAGCACGGCAATCACAGCTACCACGACGAGCAGTTCTATTAAGGTAAAACCGCTTCGACGTTTGTTATATGTAATTCCGTAAAATAGCATAGCTCTTAGTTTCCTGCTTTTGGTCTTTTGCCTCCCTCTGCCGACATGTCGGTGGAACTGAGGTCATGAAGTCTCTTTTCGAGTTGTTCGAGTATCCAACCGTCAGCGCCCGACTTGTCGCCCTGCGACGATTGCCCGGCAGCTTCATAGCCACGCCTAAAAGCTTCGCGGGCCTCTTTCCGATTGTCGCTCTTGAGGTAAGATTCACCAATGATGAATTCTGCGAACCAGCTATTCTCGTCCGAGATGCTTCGGCGGAAGTTGGACTCCTTGTCAGCTACGGGGCTGGGGTCAGCCAAAAACCTGGCTGCTTTCTTTTCCTTGGAA
>JBARRE010000268.1:0-7505 GCA_049644065.1 Sedimentisphaerales bacterium
CAATAGAAGACGCCCGTATCTACAGTACGGCCTTGACTGTCGATGAAATTAAATCACTCCAGCCGAACAAGGATTCAAAAATCGATCCTTACGCATGGTGGGATTTTGAGGGCGACAAGGTTGAGGATCGTACAGGTCGATTTGCACACAGCAGGATGAAGAACGGAGCGAAACTGATGGACGGCAAATTGGTTCTCGGCGAAAACTCTGTTCTGGTCGCTGCTGTCACTAAAGATGATGCCAAGGTAGCCACCCGGGATCCAGCCCCAAGGCCACCTGCCCCCCCGTATGTAGAGGAAACGCCGGCCATGCCGAAAGATGTGCCGGATAACTGGCTGACCTATCATCTTGCCCACCCGGGCCCGGGTGTCGGCATGCCGGGCGACCCCAATCCCGCTTTTTATTATAAAGGCCGCTATCATCTACATTATATTTACAAAAACAATCACGGCTTTGCATTCGCTCACGTATCCGGCAAAGACATGGTTACCTGGAAGTGGCACCCCACCGTACTTGTCGGGCCCAATACGGGTCACGGAATGTTCAGTGGTACAGGATTCTTCACTAAGGATGGCCAGCCGGCAATGATCTACCACGGCCAGGGATCCAAAAACAACTACCTGGCTTTTGCCCTTGATGATGACCTGGATGAATGGACTAAGCCGGTTGCGGTTAAGCCTAAGACTAAATCCGGACAGCCGGCAGAAATACGTATGTGGGATCCTGACTGTTGGTTGAATGGTGAGACCTATTATGCAATATCCGGCGGCGGCCCGCCTCATTTGATGAAATCTTCGAATCTTGAAGAGTGGGAGTATCTCGGCCTGTTGCTGCACGAAAACATGCCGGATCTGGGGGTAAACAAAAATGAAGACGTCTCTTGCGCCAATATGTTTAAGATAGGTGATAGGTGGATGCTTCTTTGCATCAGTCATGGGATGGGGTGCCGTTACTACCTTGGCGAATTCAAGGACGAAAAGTATCTTCCTGAGTTCCACGCCATGATGAATTGGAAGGACTGGAATTTCTTCGCGCCGGAATCATTGCTGACTCCGGATGGCCGCCGTGTCATGTGGGCCTGGTGCAGGCTTGAAGGCGCCCAGAGCGCTATCCAGTCACTGCCGCGTGAACTTGGCCTGCCTGAAGATGGTGTGTTGCGTATCAAACCGCTGCGAGAACTTAAGAAGCTTCGTTATGGCCAGAAGAATGAAGGTAACATCATCGTCAAAAGCAATAGCAGCCGCAAGCTCAAGGATATTTCCGGTGACACTGTAGAACTGAACGTCACAATCAAACCAACCAGCGCCAAAGAATATGGCGTCAGCGTATTCTGCGATAAGGATGGCAAGGGTTTTCCTATCACCATCAAGCCAGAGAGCAAGGTCCTGGCAATGGGCGAAATTGAGCCTCCGTTCGAGCTTAAGAAAGGTGAGGATTTGAATCTTCGCATCTTCCTTGACAAGAGCATGGTCGAGGTATTCGTCAACGATCGCCAGGGGGCTGTATACATGCACCAGCACGATAAGGAAAATGCAGGAATAAGCCTGTTCAGCAAAGGTGGTGATATAACGGCCGAAGTCAAAGGCTGGAAAATGAAATCAATCTATGCGGGCCAGTAAAGTACGCCAATTTCTCTCGCTTTCCGGCTCACTGCCGCAATCGCAGGAAAACAACAATCAAATTGTCTATCAGATACACGAGAGGAATTGTCATCATGAGAAAGTATCTTGCAACGATAATTATTAACGCAGTTATTACTCTGAGCTTGATGAGCATCGCTGCGGGATCTGATGTGTTGCCGAATCGCGGACTGTATGAAGTAAGCCACGAGCGGGTGGAACTGCGAGGCGGGTTCTGGGGCCCGCGACTGAAAACCCATCACGATACGACCATCGGCCACGCGCTGGACTGCCTTGAGCGCAATGGGCACGTCACCAACTTCGACAAGGCGGCTGGAGTATTCGACGGCCCGCTCCGCGGCCACCATGCCTTCGACTCGGATATCCACAAGGCTCTCGAAGGCGCGCTGTACTCCTTGCAGCATCACGACGACTCCACATTGCGTCAGCGCGTCGAAGGAATTCTCGGTCGCATCCTGGCCGCTCAACAGGAGGACGGTTTCCTGATCTCCTATTTTATCGTCAATGGTCTTGATAAGAAATGGGACGACCTGCGTCTGGAGCATCAGATGTATAACGCGGGACATTTCTTTGAGATGGCTGTCGAGCATCAACGGTTGACCGGGGAGAAAAAGGCGATTGACGCAGCAAAACGATTCGCCGATTATATTAACAGCGTTTTCGGACCTGGAAAACGTTATGATGTCGGTGGGCACGAGGAAATCGAACTGGCCCTGGTCAAACTGTATCGCGCCACCGGCGAACGACGATACCTGGAATTGTCTCGGTTCTTGCTCGATGAGCGAGGCCATCTCCACGGCACGGAGCGAAGACCCTTCGAGTCCGGTCCGCTGGTCGTACCGGAGCGAGTCGAAGGCCAAACCGATTCTGAATATCGCCGTGCAAAGTGGCATGCCAGTCTGCGATGGCGTAATGGCCGGATGCAGGATCACAAGCCGCTGGTCGAGCAGACCGAGGCCGTTGGTCATGCCGTGCGGGCCGGATACATTTATTCGGCGATGGCCGATATCGCCCGTTTTATGGACGCTCCCGAATATGAGCGGGCCGTTGACAACCTCTGGCAAGATGTGGTCAGTCGCAAGATGTACGTCAACGGCAGCGTCGGAACCGCCCAGTATGGCGACGAAGGATTTGGCGATCCGTACCTGCTGCCCAACAGAACTTATTGCGAATCGTGTGCGTCGATAGCCCATGTCTTCTGGCAGCACCGGATGAACTTGCTCAAAGGTCAGGCCAAGTACGCCGACGTGATGGAATTGGTGCTATACAACGGCGCGATCTCGGGAATATCAATCTCGGGGGACGGGTTCTTCTACCAGAACCCGCTGGAAAGCAAAGGGAGCAGCCGAAGCTCCTGGATCGGTCTGGCGTGCTGTCCGACGAATCTGACGCGGATCATCCCACAGGTTGGCGGACTGGCTTATGCTCAGGGTAAAAACCAGTTGTATGTCAACCTCTTCGCTTCAGGAGATGCCTCGGTCAAGATGGATGACGGCGTGAAGGTGAAACTGGCCCAAAAGACCAACTACCCATGGGACGGTCATGTGAAGTTGACGGTCACACCGCAGCGGGTATCCGATTTCGACCTGTGCTTGCGGATACCGGGCTGGGCGCTTGGCCGGCCTGTTCCCAGCGATTTGTACTGCTTTGCCGATTCGAAGGTCGCTGCCGTTGGGTTGAAGGTCAATGGAAAAACGATCGATGCCACACCGGAAGAAGACGGTTACGTCCACCTGAAACGTTCATGGAAAGCGACTGATGTCGTGGAATTGGATATGCCGATGCCGATCCGCAGGGTTTACGCTCACGAGAAAGTCCTGGCCGACCAGGGCAAGGTGTCGCTGATGCGCGGCCCGATCACCTACTGTATCGAGGCGGTTGACAACCCGAACATGGACGTCCTTAGCGTAGCCTTACCGCGCGAAGCCGAACTGCGTGCAGAGCATCGCATCCGATTGCTCGGTGGCGTGACGGTCCTTCAGGGCAAGGGACTTGATGACCGTCAGCGTCCGGTCACTCTGACGGCCGTTCCGTATTACTCCTGGGCTAACAGGGAAAAGGGAGTGATGACAGTCTGGATAAACGAAGCTCCTGTCGCATCCGCCGCCTTGCCTGCGATGTCCAGCCCAACCCATGCCCAGCGGGCAGATCAGAGCATGCCCCTGAAACAAGCCGGCAAGAGCCTCTATCAGGATTTCCGTCCTCCCAGTTCGGGAGGAAAAGTTGGAAAGTTTTTCAAGCTGATGCTGAAAGATATTAATAAGGCTCTCAATAACATGGAAAAGAATTTTCCTGACCTGGCTGGTCGGGGGTATGAAGTTGCGGGTTTCGTGTGGATGCAGGGCTGGAATGATATGTGTGACACCAAGGCAATACCAGAATATGACAAGAATCTAATCAATTTGGTAAATGATCTACGTAAAGAATTCAAGGAGCAAAGATAGCAGGTAATATGGAATGAATGCTGTCAAGTCAAAGGGCTGAGATGAATACAGTTTTTGGACTCGGACATCTATGAAAAGCTCAAAGTCAAATGAGCAAGAATAAAATAAAGTTTCATAGATCCTGCGTGTGCTAAAGCACACCCTGATGCTAAGTTTTGACAAGGATATGAAATGAATAAAAAACAATTTACAGTTTTGTGCTTGGCGATGGTTTTAATGGTTCTTTCCGGTTGTGATGAACCGCTAAAGAGCATGGTTTCCAGTGCGAAAGTTAAGGACAATGTCCGGGAAGTTAAGTCTCTAGACGGAACATGGGAGATCATCTTTGATCCTGAAAACGCCGGCCGTGATGCTGGGTGGCACAAGGACAAGGTGTTCTCTGCACAAAGCACAAAGCGAAATATTACTGTTCCAAGTTGCTGGGAGGAGATCGAGAAAGATTATGAAGGTGTTGCGTTTTACCGCCGTAAGTTCAAGGTCCCGGCAAGCTGGGAAGGCAAGGTCGTTCATCTTAACTTTGACGCGGTAAACTTTTTTTCCGAAGTTTGGATAAATGACCAGGCAGCAGGTTATCACGAGGGCGGGTTTACACCGTTTAAGCTTTGCATCGACAAGATGCTAAAGCCCGGCGAAGAAAACGTTCTTATCCTGCACGTAACAGGTCCTATCCTGATGCAGAACAAAACTATCGACGGCGTGGGAAAGATGGAAACCACGCAATGGCGAGGCGCTATCGCCGGCGGTATCTGGCAGCCGGTTGAGCTTATCGCTACTGACCGGATGCACATCAAAGACGTTTTCATCGAACCGAAAATCTCCAACAACACGGCGACTTTCCACATGGAACTGGAGCATGCAGGAGTAAAAAGCACTCCGGCACAAATCGAAGTTGCAATACGTTCGGTGAGATCAGAAAGTCTCGTCGCGCGTATGAACAAAACATTAAATATAAAACCCGGCATCAAAGAACTAAGCTGGACGCTGAATATTCCCAACGCAAAGTACTGGTCACCGGATGACCCGCACCTTTACCGTGCCGATATAAGCGTAGCATATGACGGCAGGATATCTGACAGTTGGAGCAGTCGATTCGGTATGCGCGAATTTACCATCCGCAATAAGCGGTTTTATCTAAATGGCAAACCAATATATCTAAAGGCCACATTTTTCGAAGGTTTGTACCCGACAAAGCTGGCATATCCTGACAGCCGCGAGATGGCCATGCGTGAAATAAAGCTGGCAAAAGAAGCTGGATTTAACATGATACGCCCGTGGCGCAAACCGCCCCCGAAAATGTGGCTGGACCTGTGCGATGAGATAGGTGTAATGACCGTTGGTTCAATGGCGATTGAGTGTATGGATTTCCCGTTCGAATCGGCGCGTTTGCCGGGATGGGCCGAAAACGAAATACGTCAAAGCATCCTGCGTGACCGGAACCGCACATGTGTTGTGCAATGGGAGCTTTTCAATGAGCTCAAACGCCCGGTACTGATACAACTGCTCCATCCGATGTCGATGCTTGCCCGTATGCTTGACCCGACACGTATGATACTCGATGAGTCCGGCGGCTGGGCACAGGGCGCCAGCATGTTCCTGCCGTACGAATCGGAGCCCACCAAGTTCAACGATATTCACAGCTATCCCGGACCTTTTATAAACGATGAGATCTATCAAGAGCTGTTACTTACCGGCAGCAAAACGCATGACGAAATGAGAGAGATGGGACTGACCGGAACGTTGCCCGGTAAAAATGTGATACCGGGATTGATGTCATTCTTTTCAGAATTGGGTTACGGCAGCCTGCCCGATCTGGTAGACAACAACAAACGATTTGAGACAATCGGCAACCCCATCGTGCCGCCGGCGGTCTATCATCGGCGGCTTGCCGACGAACACATACAGGCATTGAAAGACAGCGGTTTCGATAAGATATATCCGAACTTAAAACAGCTCTGTCTCGACGAGCAGCAGATACACGGCGCCGCGAACAAGCGAATGATCGAAGCGGTTCGCTGCAACCCCACGGTTAAAGGCTACTGCATCCACGCATTGGTCGCAGGTGACTGGATCATCGGTGCCGGACTGCTGGACCTTTGGCGTAATCCGAAGACGTATGCCTATGAAGGAACCAAAGCAGCAAACCAGCCGCGAATCGCCGCTATCCGAATGTTCCCGCGTAATGTCTATGCTGAGAAGGGAACGAATATCGAGATCACCGGTGTAAATGAATTAATTGGGACAAAAGGAACATTAAAGTTAGAGATAGTATCAAATGACGGCCAAAGCGTCTTCGCAAAAGAAGCTGACGTTAATATGGCTTCGGGTATCACCCTGCTTTTCAGTGAGAAGCTCGATACAAAGTCGTTTAAAGGGACATACACGCTATTTGCTAAGATCACTGCAGCTAACAATTCAACGATTGCCGAAAATAAATATGACTTTGATGTATTTACCACTGAACAGTTAACTGTTCCAAAAAAACGCATTGCTGTGCTTGACCCGAGCAATTCGTTGAAGCCGTTTTTGGAAAGAAAAGGTATTGCGTTTGAAGAGTTTGGCGCTGCAACCGACCGCTCGTTAGCCGTTTTCGTTTCGCGCACCCATGCAAAAACAAAGGACCAGGGATCGCTTTTCGGTGAGCTTAGAGAATTCATCAAGTCGGGAGGCACGGCCGTATATTTTCAGGCAGGCGGAACATATGCCAAGTGGGGCACGCCTGGAAAAGCACCGCCCCTGCTGCCGGTCAACTTACGTTTAAAACGGGGCCTTGGTCATTGGATGGGTCATCCGCGGTTTGTGAAAGATCATCCTCTGTTCGATGGTCTGCCGTCCGACTGTATAATGGGGCAGGTCTATGAAAACGTCTGGCCGCAACACTCATTGATGGATGTTGAAGGAGAAACTCTCGCCGGCACCATCGGCATTGACTGGTTCCCCGATTATGACCTGGACAGACGCCACTACTATGGACCGGGTGATGTATGGTGGGGCAGCGATATGGCCGTAGCTCCGGTCGGTAAGGGAAAGTGTATCCTATCGCAGTTTCGCCTTGTCGACAACCTCGGTGCCGACCCCGTGGCCGACAAGATCCTGTTTAATTTGATTCAGTGGACCGATTAGTTCGTAGAGGTAACGATATATGGACAGACGCAATTTTTTAAAAGTGATAGGAGCTGCACTTGTCAAGGCAAGATGGGACCACCGCAAAACAGCTAATTTCCAACGCATGTGTCAGGAAAAGCAGGCTGTTATTCGTGATAGTCGTAACGTTCATTGAATCCGATCTCATCTGAAAATATCTTCCGGCTTCCAAAACCTCTGATCTTGTCCGGGACACTTAACCATTTACAATTCTCCGGCCAATCTTTGCTAAGAGGTTTACGTATTTGCTTGATTATATAGATGACGAAGGCAAAAGACG
>JBARRE010000269.1:0-2124 GCA_049644065.1 Sedimentisphaerales bacterium
AAAATTGGTTTTAACCGGCCCGCCCGACGACCCGTCACATGGGCCGCCGATCAAGCGGAACTCACCGGCCACAACTGACAATACCAGCGAAAATAAATCATTTCATGCAGGCTTACCGAAATGACACCTTTTTCTACGTGTTCCTTTCGGCCTCAATGTTAATCCGGCCCTCCGCCAACAAGTGACAATCATCGGCCTGCAGAAAAAATATGCCAAATACTAAAAAATCTGCCACAATTGTCAAGAATGGATGTTTTCCCAAGATAGGCCGACGCTCTGATCACGTTACTCGCTAAACGCTTTTTTGCCATCAAAGTGTGGCTGTTTTTGGTTTATCGAGCCGGTGTAGCTCTTCTGGATAAAGACAGGCCGCACAAGA
Source organism: Sedimentisphaerales bacterium (assembly GCA_049644065.1). GTDB lineage: Bacteria > Planctomycetota > Phycisphaerae > Sedimentisphaerales > Anaerobacaceae > JAFGPJ01. The sequence continues at coordinate 380 of JBARRE010000269.1, forward strand.
CGATTGCTCGCTCGCGAAACTGGATTTTTCAGGCCGAAGCGCCCTGCGAACTGTCTGGATTAACGCCAAACGTGGTATTTCCTACGGGACTCTTGCTTCGAGGCGATGAGTTGTGGATGTATTATGGTGCGGCGGACAGTTGCACCTGTCTAACCACGGCAAAACTTGACGAAGTTTTGGCCTTACTGGTTGATTGATTTCGTGTATTCAGTTCTTCGACTTTTTTTATTTACAGCCTCGGTTGCCTTTTTCTTTAACCACTCATCAATATCTTCCTTCGTATCAAATATCCCCTCCTCATTATGCGGCAGCACCACAATCCGCACAAATTCTGCCAATTCCGCATAGTTTTCCCCATTATATAACTTGACGATATCATCCCTCACCTTATCCAAAATCCTCTTTACAATCGGTTTCACTCCCTCACCATGCACTTCGCCAATCAATTCCGCCATACATCTGTTTCTGTCCTCTATCGGCCAGTTATGCAAAAACTCCTGCCAAAAAAGCATTCTCAATATATCAATCGTATCATACTCCTCTCCTTTTGCACGACCATACCCCTTCAAAAACCGAAACGAATTATGTAAACGCAAAAGCTGCCGAGGATTACTAAAATCAAACTTTCCTGCCAGTTCATAAAATTCATTCCGCTCACTTTTTGTATCCTTTATTGCTTCACTTATTTCCTCCTCGGTCACTTCTCGTTCTGCTGCCGCACCCTTTATAGCTTTATCTGTCTCCTGTTCAACCATTGTCCTGTCCGAAGCAAGTAGTTCATCAGAAACTGATATTTTCAGTGTCTTCTCGGTAAAGTCTTTTCTCCCCGATTCTTCTGTATGCTTACTATCATCTACTAAGCTCTTCTCGTCAAACAGCTTTTCAAACACATAATCCTTTAGTTCCCCATGACTCGCAGCTCTTAGCCGTAATGGAAGCTGGATTATCTTACCCAAATAATCCCTTGCTACCTCCCCCGCCCCTCTCGTATCACCACCGTCTGCCAATTCCTCATAATGTTTCCCGATTGCCTGAAAAGCTATCCGATGATCTATCCCGATCATAACTATCACATTCGGTATCGTCATCACCAAACGTATGGCATCTAACACCTTCACAATATGATTAACATTACAGCGATCAAGGTCGTCCACAAACAATACAGCCGCCTCATTCTTACCGGCTTACCTTTAACTCTTAACCACCACCTTCTTAGAAGTTTCTTCCCTGCCCTCCCAAGAAGTTTAAGAATAAACAGCCACTTACTTCGAATATTGGCTATCCTATTTGCCAATCTCCATAATTTGGCTAAGCATCCGCGTTTCAACCGTGTCTCTCCTTGTCTCAGTCGCAGACTGCACAGGGTATTAATATGCCTCCTAAGCACAGGCACCAATCCGAGATGCTTTCTATAATTTGGAAGGCTGAGATATGTCTCAAGCTCAACAGATATCGGATGCTCTATTATTTTTGCTATATTCACAACCATATAAATCAATAAGGCCACCCACCCCGTTGCTACTCCATAACCCACCAATGTGCTCTGCCCGCCAACAGAACTCACTACCTTTAATAATAACACCGCAATTACTATATATAGCATCACCCGACATATATTCTTCCAGTACTCAACAAGTGCAAAATAAAATCTGAGTTTCTGTCGCTTCCAAAATCTGATTCGGCCAATGATTCCACTAACAACTTCTTGTGCCATCCCGGCTGCAATATTCTCGGCGTTTTCATAT
>JBARRE010000270.1:0-5832 GCA_049644065.1 Sedimentisphaerales bacterium
GGGCAAACAGCGCTTGTCTTCACTCACGTCACGGTGATTGACGCAACCGGCGCACCAGCCAAACTCGACATGACGGTAGTGGTCAGGAGTGGCCGTATCGAAGCGTTGGGTAAAACCGATAAACTCACTGTCCCGCGAAATGCGCAGGTTGTGGATGCCACAGGCAAGTTTCTCATACCCGGCCTCTGGGACATGCACATCCACCCATGGTTGAGAAAGAACTACCTTGCCCTCTTCACCGCCAACGGAGTAACAGGCGTACGTGTGATGTGGGGAGAGCCGGTGCATCACAGGTGGCGCCAAGAGATTTCGGCTGGGAAACTGATAGGGCCCCGGATGGTCATCTCAAGCCCATTTATTGATGGGCCTGACCCCCTTTATAGTGGCAGCATTATCGTCAGCAACGAAGACGAAGGGCGCCGGGCTGTCAGGAAGGTTAAGAAGGAGGGCGCAGATCTTGTAAAGGTCTTCAATGATATACCGCCAGACGCGTATTTCGCTATTGCCGATGAGGCAAAGAAACAGGGAATCCCCTTTGCCGGACATGTGCCCTACTTGGTGAGCGCGGCTGAGGCCTCCGACGCCGGGCAACAGAGTATTGAACACTGCTACTTCGTTTTGCAGGCATGCTCAAGTAGAAGCGAAGAAGAACTTAAAAAGAAACTCAAAGAAACCTTGGTGACACGCCCGGGGAGCTTGCCCCACGTGCGCGCCCGCGTGAAGCTATGGTCGGACATCACCTACAGCGAGAAAAAGGCGGCAGAACTCTTCGCTCGTTTCGTAAAGAACAGCACCTGGGTATGCCCAACGCTCATAGTCTACAACGGCCTGTCATTTCGCGATGAGGAGGACTTAGCGAATGACCCCCGACTCAAATACATGCCGCTATCCACCAAGGACAGTTGGAAGAACGATGTTCGCGTTGCTTGGGCAACTGGAGAAGGGCGGGTTAACTTTAGGAAACTATGTGAGAAGCAACTGGCGGTTGTCGGCGCGATGAGGCGTGCGGGTGTGGGGCTCCTCGCCGGGACGGATACGACACCAACGGCTTATTGCTTTCCCGGATTCGGCCTGCACGATGAGCTGGCGCTCTTCGTTCAGGCTGGACTGTCACCCATGCAAGCCTTGCAGACTGCAACGTACAATCCGGCCAAGTGCTTGGGTAAGCTGGATTCGATGGGGACTATTGAGCAGGGCAAGATAGCCGATCTGGTCTTGCTGGATGCCAACCCACTGCAAGACATCAGAAATACCCAAAGAATCGCTGCTGTCGTGGTTGGCGGCAATTTCTTTCAAAGAGCAGCCCTACAGAAGATGCTCGCACAGGTTGAGGCACAGGCTGAGGCGGAGCATCTCCACCACGCTGCGGCTAACGGTGAGATTGAGCGAGTTAAATTGCTTATTTCAGAAGGCGCCGATGTCAATGTCAAAAACAATGAAGGTCTGACTCCACTACACTGCGCAGCCCGTGAAGGCCATAAGGAAATCGTCGAACTGCTTCTGGCACACGGTGCTGATGTGAATGTTGGTGGAGCAGATTACAACCGGACAGCCACAGAATTTGCGATGAGGAGCAACCATACGGACATTGTTCAACTGCTTGTTTCCAAAGGTGCTGACATCTCTCCTCTACATTTTGCCCTTTACACGAAAGATGAGACCAAGGCAAGGGATCTAATTGAAGGCGATACCGATGTGAGCAGACGGACACCCAATGGAACCACACCTCTCGACAGAGCGGTTGTTGCTGGCTTAAAGGACATTGCAGAGCTATTAATTGCTAAAGGTGCCGATGTCAATGCCAAAGACAATTGGGACTGGACACCTCTTCACAGTGCAGTTTATGGCAACAAGGACATAGTTGAACTTCTTATTAGTGAAGGAGCGAACGTCAATGCAAGGGATGGGGCCAGCCGGACTCCACTGTGGTACGCGAAGGATAAGGGGAACACCGAAATCGTCGAACTGCTACGCAAGCATGGGGCCAAGGAGTGAAAGAGTAGATGAGTAGCCAAGTACAGCAGTACGTGGGTAGATGAGTACGAATTCCACGTGTCGGTTCATGAAAGACCTGATCAATCTCTACTAAGCCTGGAACAAACCAGAAAAAGCCGAAGAGTGGCGAGCAAAACTGCCGCGAACAGAAGCTGTGATAGAGTGACACAGCAACACTAAAATGGCCCAATTTTTGTTCGTCGGCGCCTACAACCATTCTACAACTCGAAAGCCCGTTATCTGCCAATTTCCATAAAATCTTAACTCCATAAACTCTTTCATGTAAAGAAGTTATACAATGGCCAAAAAATCGCAAACGTATTCAATGGCCTTCGTCAATCAGTAAGTGACATTGACCGATACCTCGTGACATGGATGCCTCAAAGAAAATTTTTATGATTACAGAGGTTTTAGCATTTGACTTTGAGCTTTTCATAGGTAGACAGGGTCAATTAATGAGTAATTGTAGCTGATAATTCGTAACATAAGGGCCATAAAAAAAGAAAGGCCTATACCAAAACGCTTGGCATAGGCTCTGAAATTATGTTAGCACTGTTTTCATTTCGCTATTGCGAATTGTACTATTGAGCAGCTTCTCTTGGCTGATACAGCAGGATATCATCAAAGTACATCTTGCCCGAACCGCCTGGTACTGTCATGTTGCCTTTGGTCCCGAGGCCGACCGCTATTCTGTCGACATTAGTCAAAACTATACCCTGATCGGTAAAAGCCGACAACGGGATGACCCACTCGGTCCAGGTGTCAATCGTTGCCACCGCCGGATCATCGTGGACAACTACCGCCGGCGTGCCTCCAGTGTTGGAAACGGCCACATAAAGCGGCTCGGCGTCGTTGCTCAGAATGCCGATGTCCTGATGCGCCCATTGTCCGGTGACGTTACCGGTAGTCGTAACGTTCGAGAATACAGCCTGACAAGTCTGAGCTGCGTCATGGCTGGTTAATGCCAAACCGATATAGACATTAGAGCCCATAGCAATGTTCTGTGCTGTGGCCCCGGTAACCTGCTGCCAGTTCGTGCCGTTCGCAGAGTGTGAAACTGTAAATAGGCCGGAGATGCTACGCTCCAGCTTTACCCAATAAGGAGCGGCTAAACCGGTTTGATTAAAGTTTCCACTGCTACCTCCCGTAGTTGGTCGATACTGTGAAGCAACTCCGTTACCTGGTGTAACACATGCAAAAGCATGTGCCGAATCAGGATTCAATGATTCGCGAATCATCACGCCCGCTTTGGCCCAGCCATTCGTGTTCTCGACACTCTCAACCTTCGCTATAATCGAGCCGGCGCCGTTGAGCATCTTATATGCGAAGTGGAACTCATCGGCCTCTACGCCATTGACGTTCCAGATATCTGCGCCGGAAGCGGTCATCGTGTAAGTTCCGATCGGACCTTCGGCAAAACTGCCAACAGATCCTGGATATCCTCTGAACCACAGCGACAATTCCGTAACGCCTTGCTCTGTCCAATCACGCTGAGCTTCTAATGTGTATTCCACCTCTGAATACATCGAGTAGCCCTGCTTGTTGTTGTCGAATACAAACGGCATAGACTGAAGGCCACCATGAACGATAGTGTCTTCTGTATACGAAAGGGTATTTTCATCGCCTACTGCAGCACCGGTGCTGTTGCCGGCAAAGTAAGGATCGGAGCCGGGAGCTCCATAGCCGAGCCCATCGTGCCAAGCGTACCATATCTGGTTATCGCCGGCATCGTAATCCTCGAAATCGTCTATGACAAAGAAATCACAGGTAGTAAAACTCCAGACCTTACCCGCCCACGGGCTGTCGGTACTGGCATCGTTTACTTCATCGATCCGCCAGTAGTACGTCGTATTCAACGCAAGTAGACCAGGATCATAGCTTTCTTCACCGAGTGCTTTTGGCCCCTTGTACTCAGGTGAAGCCTTGGTTGCATTGGCTACGGCGTCCGCATCGGAGCCGAAGTACACTTCGTGCGATTCGGCGACGGCTCCCGCAACCCAGCCAAGAACCACCGACGGTTTTACATCCTCGGCGCCATCGGCCGGATTCGGGCCGCTTACGGCGCCGGCGGTAGTAAAGCTCCAGACATCACCTTTATACGTATCGGAGCCATCGAACTCATCTACCCGCCAGTAATAAGTCTTGGCTAATTCGAGCGAGTCAGGAGTATAGCTTACAACTCCAATGGGTGATCCGCCGGTTGCATCATTTACAGCATCAAAATCTTCACCGAAGTACACCGTGTGCAGTTTAGCGCCGAAACCCGGCGTCCAGGTAAATGTTGAATCTTGAGGTACTAACTCAGCACCATCGGCTGGGACGGGGCCGTAGGCGGTCTTCGGAGGAACTGTAAAGCTCCAGACATCGCCTTTCCACGGACTGTTAGGCTCGGCGTCGTTGACTTCATCGATTCGCCAGTAGTAAGTCGTGCCGGGAATAAGACCGTCCGGATAGGCATATCCGGGAAAGCCGGCAACATAAAATGTCAAAGTTTGATTGATCCGGAACAAGTCAGAATCTCGCGTCGCTTCGTTAACGTCATCGAAATTATCCCCCAGATATACATTATGAGAGGCTGCGAAATCTCCCGGCTTCCAGCTAAGCGTCACCCAGGTATCCTCATGGTAAGCACCATCAGCCGGACTGGGATTAGAGGCAATAGCGGGGGCCCCGCCTGCCGCATCGAGGATTCGAACCTCATCAACGAACAGATCACCAGCCGCCCCAAAACCCCACGAAACTCGGTCAATCATGCGCGTTCCCCCCGTAAACTCATCGAGATTCGTCGCACTGGCTCCATCGCTTGTGAAATCCTTGAGCATCACTTTAAACAGCTCATAGCCGGGCTGGTCATCAACAGTGACGCCGATATATTGGAAATCCGGATCCCACTCGGGGCCCGCTAGCCTCAATTCCAGGTAGCCGATAGCGTTCGTCCCGCCATCGATGTAGAACTCGATGTAAGCGGTGTCGAAGTCGATGCCGGATAGGTCTAAATTCAGATTCATTATTCCCGTAATCCAGGCCCAGTCTCCCCAGGTCGCAAAGTCGCGTTTCAAGTGATATGCGCCTTGGCAGGGGTTCGAGTTGCTGACCACAAACTGGCTGTCAGCGCGCAACGCTAAATCAGCGCCGGGCGGGAGTTCCTCACTGAATATGATCCATTCGCCTCCAAAGGCGACGGTTGTTGATAGGGCGATAACCGCTATCAGGGTGAATGTGAATTTCGTCATGGTATAGTCCTCCTTAAAAAATAGATATAAGTTGTTAATTGAATTATACAATCTTAACTGCGAGCACAAAGTCTCAATTACAACTCTATGTCGCACATAATAACTCCTCCTCTATTCGGAAAACTCCTCGCCGGGGCAAAACCCACTGCAGCCCGGCGAGAATTACGCCCGCTGGATGATCCCATAACCACAGATGCCCGATAGTGCAGGCACAAGCTCCACTAATGTTACTTATACCAAATTATCCACCTTCCCGTCAAGGAAAATCCCTTGATAATACACTGGAAAACATGCTTCTTATGGCACACTATGTATTCGTTATGAGGTTACCAGATCATCGGAAGCTTTTGGACCAATCCCACCAACCTATTAGGCCCATTGCGAATGCGCGAAAGACACCTTTCCCATGAGCTGTAAATTCCCAGAATTTTTCAAAAAGTCACGTCTTTCAGGAGCTGAAAAACGGTGTAAAGACATGGGTTGAGTAGGCCGAGGGAATTTCACCCTCAGCCCCTCCGAGAACCGGACGTGAACCTCTCAGCTCATCCGGCTCCTATCATTCAAACCGAACGGAAATACTCCAAGACGCCAGTGGATGAACAAG
>JBARRE010000271.1:0-2103 GCA_049644065.1 Sedimentisphaerales bacterium
TTCTCAAGCTTTATTCAAACGAAGATCATGATGAGCATAAAATTTATCTGTGGACTATACCTCTGACGATAAGGGTGAAAAAGAATCCAGATTCTGCTTAAGGATTATTCTGATTAATAGCTGTTAGTAACTGCATCTTTGTTATCGAAGACATACGATTGATCGCTATTGAGCAATCGAACAAAAAGGGCCTATGCCGACTTTATTGGCATAGGCCCCTGATTGATACAAATTCTAACGTCATTCTAACAGATGCCGCAATTACTCCTACGGAGCGACACTCGGTTGATACAACCGGACGTCATCGATATACATCTTGCCGGAACCGCCGGGGATCGTCATGTTGCCCTGTGTACCAAGACCAATCGCGATCCTGTCAACATTGGTCAGAACAATACCCTGATCGGCAAACGTCTGCAGGGGAATGACCCACTGCGTCCATGTATCTATCGTTGCCGCAGCCGGATCATCGTGGACCACTACCGCAGGTGCGCCTGCGCTGTTGGACACTGCCACATACAGCGGCTCGACATCGTTGCTGGCAATGCCAATATCCTGGTTCGCCCACTGTTGACCGACCGAGCCGGTAGTCGTGACGTTTGTGAATACGGCCTCGCATGTGGCTGATGCATTGTGAGCAGTTACCGCCAAACCGATATAGACATTCGAGCCCATCGGGATGTTCTCCCACGTACCCACCATCGTCCACGTCGATCCGTTAGCTGAACTGTACCCCGTAAAGTTCCCGGACAAATCACGCTCGATCTTCACCCAGTACGGTGTAGTTATCGAGGCGGTATCCGTGTTGAGGCTGGTCTGGCCCGTGCCGGGACGTCTCTGGAAGGACACACCCGAACCAGGCGTCACAACCATCATCGCATGCGCCGAGTCCGGATTGAGTGTCTCTCGAATCATCACGCCGGCCTTTGCCCAGACGTTTGTGTTATCGATACTCTCGACCTTTGCGACCATCGAGCCGGTGCCGGTTAGCATCTTATATGCAAAATGGAATTCATCCGCTTCAACACCATTAACCGCCCAGATATCCGCGCCGGAGGCGGTTATCGTGTAAGTGCCGACCGGGCCCTCGACGAAGCTGCCGACTGATGCCGGATTACCTCTGAACCAAAGCGACAATTCCGTGACGCCTTCCGCAGTCCAGTCTCGCTGCTCTGTCAACGTATACTCAACCTCCGAATACTTAGAGAAGCCCTGCTTATTATTATCATAAGCAAACGGCATGGACTGACTACCGCCGTTGACGATAGTCTCCTCAGTATAAGAGGCAGTAGTTTCATCGCCTACTGCTGCTCCGGTGCCGTTACCGGCAAAGTAAGGATCCATTCCAGCCACACCATAACCAAGGCCGTCATGCCATGAGTACCATATCTGGTTGTCATTGGCATCGTAAATCTCGAAATCGTCTATGACAAAGAAATCGCCCGTCGTAAAGCTCCAGACATTTCCTGCCCATGGACTATCGGGATTGACGCCGTTGACCTCATCGATCCTCCAATAGTAAGCCGTATTTAATGTAAGCTGGCCGGGGTCGTAGCTCTCCTCGCCAAGGGCCTTTGCCCCCTTATACTCGGGCGAGGTTGTTGTTGCATTTGCCACGGCGTCAGCATCCATGCCGAAGTACACTTCATGCGAAGCGGCGATGGCTCCCGCATCCCAGCTAAGAATCACCGATGGCTTAACATCCACAGCGCCATCGGCCGGATTCGGACCGCTGACGGCGCCCTCGGTGGTGAAGCTCCAGACTTCGCCTTTGTACGTACCGGTTCCATCGAACTCATCGACACGCCAGTAGTAAGTTTTAGCCAATTCGAGCGGGCCGGGATTGTAATTCGTAGTGCCATAAGGGACACCCGTGACAGCGTTGCTTACCTGGTCGTAATTTTCGCCGAATACGATATAGTGCAATTTTGTGCCGAAACCTGCCGTCCATGTAAGTCTTGCCTCGGTAAGCACAAATTCGGCGCCATCAGCCGGGATTGGATCGTATGCGGTTTTAGGAGGAATCGAGAAACTCCATATATTGCCCTTCCACGGACTATTCGGCTCGGCTTCATTGACCTCGTCAATTCGCCAGTAATAAGT
>JBARRE010000272.1:0-18738 GCA_049644065.1 Sedimentisphaerales bacterium
CTAACAACGTCTGGGAAGATATCATCAACCGCAAGCACGGCCTGGTTCTTATGACCGGAATCACGGGAGCAGGCAAATCCACAACCATTGCCTCGCTGATCGCTCGAATCTGCGAAAAAAGCGCTTACCGGATTATGAGCGTGGAAGACCCTATCGAGTACATCTTTGAGCAAAAATACTCGATGATATCACAGCGTGAGGTCGGGCGTGACGTTCAATCCTTTCATGGGGGACTCAAAGAGATGCTTCGGCAGGACCCCGACGTCATCTTTGTCGGCGAGATGCGCGATACCGAGACGATATCTATGACGCTGATGGCCGCCGAGACGGGGCATCTTGTCTTTTCCACGCTGCATACGCGCGATGCGACCGGTACGATTACGCGGATCCTGGACTATTTCGACTCCGGCCGGCAAGCCGAGGTGCGAAACCAGCTCTCGCTCGGACTGGCCTATATCATCTGCCAGAAACTCGTACCCAAAAAAGACGGTAGCGGAAGAATTGTCGCGATGGAAATACTCAATAATAACTACGCCTGTGCGAACCTGATACGAACCGGCAAGATCGAGCAAATATATTCGCAGCTTCAAACGAAGACGGGGGAAAAAACGGACGAAAAAATGATGACACTGGAAAGGCACCTGGCCATGCTCGTCAAGGACGATAAGATCGATCTGCTTGAGGCGAAAAAGTGGACCAACAACATCAAGAGCTTTACGGACGCCATGCAGCAGTACTAAGCTCGTACTGCGTACTGCGTTCCACGTTCTGTGTATTAAGAAAAAACGCTGAATGATATAAAAGATGACAATCCGATTTAACTGCCCCAGTTGCAATGAGCTGATTGCATTTGCCGACAAACATAGCGGAAAACGGGCACATTGCGCGACCTGCGGCCAGCAGTTCATCATTCCTTCCGAAGACAAAGGCAAAACGAAAAAGATTAAGTCGCCGAAGGAGAAAGGCGAGCCGCTGCCCGGCTTCTACCGGGCGGTGTTTACCGGCAACCTGCAGCTTTTTACGAACCAGAAAAATATTACCGGCCTGGTGTTCATTGCGGTGGCGGTTTGCCTGAAGTTTTTCACAGCCGGCATGAATTACACCATAACGTTAGTCGGGGAGGCAATGAGTATCGATCTTCCCATACCGATAGGACATGTTCTGCACGTTTCAGCATGGGGATTTCTGTTCTGGTATTACATGAAGATAATCTACTCCATTGCCTATGAGCAGGAAAAGCTGCCGGACGTGATTGTGGGAGGATTCAACGGCTTAGTCTGGCGCATTGTCAAATCCGTATATACATTCATCGTAATACTGCTGGTGGTGGAGTTGCCGTACTTTATTGCGGCTTTAATATCGAGCCGGATGGATGCCGAATTGCCTGTGCTTCTGAATGCTCTTATGTTTGGCGGGTTGTTTCTGTTTCCTGTAGCTATACTTTCCGCTGCGGTCGGTAAAGACCTGACATTACTGAGGCCCGACTATTTCCTGGTTACGATATCAAGGGCGTTCATGCCTTATCTGGTGACGGCCGTGCTGCTTGGCGCTGCTGTCGTGCTTCAGATGTACGCAAGCCAGTATTCGGGCCAATCTTTTGACGTGGCCACAGGGCATTTATTGCTGAATTTCGCCGTGCAGGTTATTATCCTGGTTGCGATACGCTCAATCGGTTTGTTTTTCCGTCACTATAGCTGTATGCTGCCGTGGTGAACGGTTCGAGAGCTTTTATGACGATTCGATTCAACTGCCCTAACTGCGATGAGTTGATTGCCTTTGTCGATAAATACATCGGCAAACAGGCACGCTGCACTTCCTGCGGGCAGCGATTCATCATTCCTTCCGAGAACAAGGAGACGCCCAAAAAGATTGAGCCGCCTGCAGAAAAAGCCGAGCCGGTTCCCGGCTTTTATCGTGCGGTATTTATCGATAGCTGGAAATTGTTTGTCAGGCCGCAGAATGCAACCGGGCTGGTTTTTGTTATCGCCGCGGTGTGCTTTAAGTTTTTTACCAGCCACACGGATTATTCCTTTACGATGGGCATGTTCAGAGTTCAGGCCCCGGTCGGTCTAATAGTAACGCTGTCGGCGTGGGGGTGTCTGTTCTGGTACTACATGGAAATCATCTGCACGACGGCAAACGAAATCGACGAGCTGCCGGACATCGATATGGGCGGTCTGTTCGGCTTTATTTGGAATGTCATCAAGTCCATAAGTATTTTTTCAATAGGTCTTATAGCCGTCCTGCTGCCCAGTGCTATTTTCATTTTGATAACGGGAAGCACCAGCATTGTTTCGCACGGTTTGAGACTTGTTGGGCTGTTTGCTTTTCCTATGGCCGTTCTGATCTTTTCGACGGCGCCGGAAGTCTTGATGGTGCTCCGGCAGGATTATATATACAAGCCTATCGCGAGGGCTTTTTGGCCTTACATTCTTATAGCGGGTCTGTTCTTATTGACATGGGAGCTGCAATTGAGAACCATCGGCTACGGCAGACTCGTTAGTAGCGACAACCTAATTATCGGATTACACCTGCTGGCCAATCTCGCCGTCCAGGCGCTGGCGATTATCGCGATGCGTTCGATAGGTCTGTTCTATCGGCACTATTGCTGCTATTTTCCCTGGTAGAGTCTTTGCTCCTTTGTCATTCCGACCGGAGGACCACAAAGTGGCCCGAAGTGGAGTGCCTCGTCTCCGCTCGGCATGAAGTTCTCTTCACCCCTTCGAATTCCTCAGGGCAGGCTCTGAGCGGAGCCGAAGGGCTCGACTCCGCTTCGCGGAGTTTACCCTGAGCGAAGTCGAATCGGCTCGAAATGACAAGGAAACGTGTCAGTTTGAGTTAATATTTGTAATAGGCGACGCCTTCGCTGTCGGTGCCGGTATAGTTTATCGCGATCTCGCCGGTTGCTTGTTTGTACAGCCATCCGCTGGATGTGCCGTTCGCTTCAGCAGCAAAGTCGGACGCGTAGGCGATTGAAGAGAGCTTGTTAAAGGGATTCTGGGGGATTTTCTTCAGATAAGGCCCATAGAGGAACGGATCGGAGGGAACCGGATTGGCTGAAGGTAAACCAGTCACGGTTGTGGTTCCAATAAATTGAATCTCAAGCGTTGAAGCATCGACACCTGCACCATTAACGTATCCCGGCGGGACGCCGTTATGCTGCAACTTGTACAGTTCTATCTGGGTACGAATTGTCATCAGATTGCTTTTGGAAGCAGACTCCTTAGCTGTCGCAACATTACCCTGAAAGGTGGGTATAACAATCGCCGCCATGATACCTAAAATTGTTACGACTATTATTAATTCAACGAGCGTAAAGCCCTTTTTTTTCATTTTACGCATCCTCAAATAAATGGAGATTACAGTATGTATGCTATTTATCGACCATCAATAAGGCCTACTTTGGCAGATAAATCCGAATTTAAATGGAAAATATCATTATAGGACGTTGCTTTTCACTTGAAAAAGTGTTCGAATTTATACCTTTTAACCTATTAAATCTCTTTGGAGTGCGACATAGAGTGAGGGCGAATATCAATGTCCGGTTAGTTCTGTTGAAGAAGTATAAATATGGAACGTACAATAAAATGTAAAAGGGTAGGTTTTTCGGTACTTTTATTGGCTGTGGGCTGTGGGCATTGGACCTGTAATCCTTTTTGTTTTCTGTTTATTTCCAAGTAATGTTTTGTTGGCCCTATAGTAATTCCGATCTGTTTACAGAGTTGAATTGTTAGGAAATTACTATTTGCTTTAGCCGGATTATGGCGTATTGTTTATATAGGTGTGATATTTTTGCCAGGAAGGGAGTTATTCAATGAGTCGTTCTGCAAGGATATTTCTTTCATCACAGCTTCCAAAGCCCGAACTATCACGAACGACTTCAATGGAAAAACCAGGAAGATCGAGTTAGGGGAAGGTGGAGCTATGGATAAGCAGAAAAAAAGTGCCATTCTTAGATTCCCAGCAATTTTATGGGCTGTTTCGGCGATTTTGTTGTTTACTTTGCCATGTGACGCACTAGAAGTTCCGTTGCCCAGCGGGGAGACCACGCTAAATGTCGACTATCCAATTAACGAATCGGTACTTGTGAAAACTGACGGCACTTTGAATCTTTTGGATGGAGGCTCAATAAATGGAGCAACTGTGGATATAGCGGGCGGTGGTACACTCAATATAGAAGGAGGTTACATAAGCGGCGATGTTTTCGTTGCCAGCGGCAGTGAAGTAAATATCAGGGGTGGTAGTATTAGCGGCAAGATTTATGATTGGGATATATCTGTGGATGCGAACGCAAAGGTGACCGTATTCGGCACGGACTTTAGTGTCACGAATGATACAATCGATCCATCAGGAACCTACTTTACTCCGGATACATGGCCTCCTTGTTTGCTGACAGGTACCTATGGAGGAGATGCGGGTCCTATTGAACTTGAGTTTTACGTATTTTTCCCTGACACTCATATTTTTCTGGCCGCTCCTGCCCAGGACTTGATAATTGATATCAAGCCGGGCAGCGATCAAAACAGCATCAATCTCAAGTCCAAAGGAGTTGTGCCGGTTGCGGTTTTAACGACAGATGATTTCAATGCGGCAACGATTGATCCGGCCACGGCACTATTCGCCGGAGCTGAGCCTGTGCGATGGAAGCTCGAAGATGTCGATGACGATGGCGACGATGACCTGATGTTTCATTTCAAAACGCAGGAGCTGGACCTGGACCAGGACAGCACGGAGGCTACACTGAAGGCCGAGTTGTTAACCGAGGTAATGGTATCCGGGACTGACGAAGTTCGCATTGTACCATCGAAGAAATAGATTCTTTCGGCAATATCCGGCCTGTCCGGAATTGTATAAATATAATTATATCGTTAAAGAGGGGCTGTAAGCAGACGCTTACAGCCCTTCCTATTTTCGATTCAGATGTTTTGTTGGTCCTATAGTCATTTTTTCTGTTTAGAGAATGGTTTCAATAGGAAATTCCTATTTGCTTTAGCCGGATTATTCCGTATTGTTTAGATATGCAATATCTTTTTGCAAGGGGGGGATTGCTTGATGGTTCATACTGCAAGGACATTTTTTTCATCACAGAGACGAGGGTTGAAACCCTTACAACCGCCTCCGATACAATATTGTAATTGAAGTAATCTCGTTAATAGGCAACCAGGAAGCTCTGTTTGGGGGAGTGGAGCAATGGAAAACAAAAATAAAAGTCATAAACACACAAAATTCTCAATAGTTATTGGATGTATTCTGGCGGTTTTATTATTTGCTGCGCCGTGCAGTGCATTGGTGGTTACCGGTGACGAACCAGTCAATATCGGCTACGGTTACGAGATCCAAGAGGTTGACTTTCTTATAGTTCTTGGGACGGCAAATCTACACACAGGTGCCTATATTTATCAGGGGGGCATGGCCCTCGGCGGCAGCACAATCAACATTTATGGCGGGCAAATTAGCGCGAGTGGTTACATAACGGCCTTCAACAGCGCGACCAATCCGGCAATAACGGTTTACGGTTCAAACTTCGCCGTGGACGGCCAGCCGTGCGAGCATTCGGCAACGTCGTTTACCCTTGTCCCGGGCGTATACAAATTGTTGACGGGATTCTATGGCAATGGGGACCCAATTAATCTATGGTTCTATGGTAATATCCCCATTTATCTGGTTACTCTTGAATCTGAAATGGTAATCGATATCAAGCCCGGCAACGACGAAAACAACATTAATCTCAAGTCCAAAGGGGTCGTGCCGGTTGCAGTCCTGACGACAGATGATTTCGATGCGGCAACGATTGACCCGGCCACGGCACAATTCGCCGGAGCCGCGCCTGAGCGCTGGAAGCTCGAAGATGTCGATGACGATGGCGACGATGACTTAATGTTCCATTTCAGGACGCAGGAGCTGGACCTGGGCCAGGACAGCACAGAAGCCACATTGACAGCACAATTGACTGGCCCAATAACAATCCAGTCGACAGCCCAGGTTAGCGGCGGCACGACAGTATCCGGGACCGATGAAGTTCGGATCGTTTCGGCGAAAAAGTCGAAGAAATAGATTCTTCCGGCCGTAACCGTCCGGTTCGGCCTTGTGAAGTTTAAGAGTAATAATATTACCGAAGGGCTGTAAGCCTAGCGCTTACAGCCCTTAACTTGTTAGAAGACCATAAGTTTACGGTTCCGGCTCAGGCTCAGGCTCCGGTTCCGGATGCGGACGATACAGCCGAATGTCGTCGAAGAACATCTTGCCCGAACCACCTGGTGTCGTTACATTTCCTTTAGTCCCCAGGCCAATCGCAATCCTGTCAACATCGGACAGGTCAATACCCTGGTCCGCAAAAGTCTGCAAGGGGATAGTCCATTTCGTCCAGGTGTCAATCACTGCTGCATTGGGATCTTCGTGAACCACAATCGCAGGCGTACCTGTGCTGTTGGCCACAGCGACATACATCGGTTCAGGGACATTGGCGAATATGCCGACATCCTGATCAATCCACTGCGCATCTACATTGGTATCGGGGAAGCTGACGTTGGCAAAACTCGCCTCGCACGTCGCATCGGGATTATGGCTGCTCAGCGCCAAGCCTATGTATATAGGCGTTTTCATGGTAACTATTTCCAAACCCAACTGCGTCCATGTGGTGCCGTCCGCTGAATAATAAGCCCTGACAAGTCCGCCTAAGCTGCGTTCTAATTTCACCCACTGAGGAGCAGTGACATTGGGATCCTTAACGCTGGTGCTGATGTCACCGGTCGCGGCACGGCGTCCAAACCAGACTCCGTTAGCGGGCGTGATGGCCATCATCGCATGCGCGGAATTCGGATCAAGCGTGTCGCGAATCATCACTCCGGCCTTGGCCCAGTCATCCGTATGACCGACGCTTAGCACCTGTGCCTGAATTGATGCGGCGCCGGAGATTTCCTTATAGGCAAAGTGGAACTGGTCGGATGGGTCCCAGATATCCGTGCCTGAGGCAGTCATCGTATAGGTGCCTGCCGGGTCCTCTGTGAAGCCGCCAACATACGGCGGATAACCTATAAACCACAGCGACAATTCCGCCACGTCCTGATCGGTCCAATCGCGCGGATAACTCAAAGTCTTCTCCGCCTCTGAATACATGGCGTGGCCTTCCTTGTTATTATTATAAAAATAGGGTAGCGCCTTTTCTCCCTCGTGGACAATAATCTCTTCCGTGTAAGAATTAGTGGTCTCATCGCCTACAGCCGCGCCGGAGCCGTTACCGGCATAAGAGTTCGGATCATCCGGCGTGCCGTAGCCGACTCCATCTTTCCACGAGTACCATATCTGATTATCGCCGGCATCGTAATCCTCAAAGTCATCCACAAGAAGATAATCAGCAACCGTGAAACTCCAGACCGGGCCTGTGTGTACTGTATCGTCGGCCTCAATCTCATCGATCCGCCAGTAATAGGTGCCGCCCCATTGAAGAGCCTCAGGCAGAATGTAAGCGTTAGCATTTTTGCGGCCCTGGTATATGCCTGTTGTATCCGACGCATCGGCATTGGCTACGGCATCTTCATTGGCGCCGAAGTAAATATCGTGCCGGACCGCTCTGTTACCCGGCGTCCAGCTAATGGCTTTCGCCTCGACCAATTGCATCGTAGCGCCATCCTGCGGTATCGGAGCACGGGCCTGAGTCGGGGCACTTATAGTTGCCCATACCGTTGTCATGCCGGGATTGGTCACGTCGTAATCCATCTGCACCATGGCCAGCCGGCCGTCTTCGAGAAGCTCGCCGCTCTTGACACCGTAGGCCGTGAGCCAGCCGTTCGTCACATACTCCTTCATTTTTTCCGTCTGATCCTCTTCGCTCGTCAGTATCATTACTCCTTCGGTGATATCCGTACTTCCATTGGTCCCGGACAACTCATCATCCGGCTCGTTCATCACGAGGCCAACGGTATAAAGAATTCCGCCGTTAAGGTGCAATTCACTGCCCTGTGATCCACCGCGGGGGACCCTCGTATTAGTTTCGACGGTTATCGTGCCGCCGTTAATATAAGCCACGCCCTTGCTGGGATCTTTTCGCCCAAGCTGGAAAGAGTAGCAGGTGACGTCGCCGGCATCGAGCGTAAACTTGCCCGATTCTTCCCTGCCTATCCTGATCAGATTGCCCGCAAATAGAGTTCCGCCGGTCATGTGCAGGTGGACATAATCCTGTCTGCTGACAGAATCGTTACTCAAGGTGATGCTATTGCACTTAGCGTCGGAATCGGCGTCGATGATTATCTCGGTGGGATCGCGAATCCAATCGACGTAGAGCGCATCGCCCTCGCCGGGGAGTTTATTGAGGTTCCAGTTTTCCGCAGTGCGCCAGAGCGAATCGCCGCTGCTGTTGTCCCACTGAAAATCTTCCGCCGGCGCGTTACCGGCCAGGCCCAGCATGAAAACGAATGAGACCAAATAAATCAATTTTCTGCTCATAATAGTCCTCCTTTAACAGAGTTAATGTAAAAAGCGAATGATAATAATTGCGTTCTATCTTTGTCCGTCCGGAGTAATTATGTACGAATTGACGCTACCACCTTCCTTCCAAATCTCAATTTGGGCAGTTAATCAAAAACAAAAATCCGATACAAGCTATAGTAACTTCTCCTGCTGCAAGGGTGAAAAGCCACAGATGCTTACAGTGTTATTTATACCAGATTAGCCGGCCTCTCGTCAAGGATAATATCGGGATGAGATTATGCGTGCCGTCCGCGCGGGAGCGGAGAAAATGCCGGGGAGGCTAATCTTTCCGCTCTCTTTTGATGGATACTTTCAGTCCGGCAAGGATCGATTCCAGCAGTTCCATCGGCAGGCCCATTACGTTTGTCAGACTGCCCTCGATTTTTTCGACGAATTCGTCGCCGGTCTCCTGTATGGCGTACGCGCCGGCTTTGTCCCGCCAGGAGCCGCCTTTTACGTGGTCTGCGATTTGCTCTGCCGTCATTGTCCTGGGATAAACAGTCGTACTGTCGCTCTGTACCAACTCCGTGCCGTCGCTGAGCCTGAGAATTGCGACGCCGGTTATTACCTTGTGAGGCGCGCTGAAGAGTTTTTTAGTAATCTGCTCGGCCTCTTTGGCATCGGCGGCCTTACCGATGATCCGGCCTCGGAAATCCACAATAGTATCGGCGCCGATTACAAATGAGTCCGGGTGTTTTTGAGCGACACTTTTTGCCTTGGCGAGGGCCAGCCGTTTGGCGTATTCGACGGGGTCTGCCTGGTCCGCAGCAAAAGCCGATTCGTCTACTTCCGGCAGCACGACCGTAAATTCGTAGCCGTCTTCGGACATTAACTGCCTGCGTCGAGGTGAGGCTGATGCTAAAATGACAGGTGCCGGATATTTTTCGGGCATTGATTCTCCCTATGCTACGCCTTACGGCGGTGTCTCGTACTGTTTTTATTGTTGAGGCTAATCTGCGACGATTTGCCGGCAGAAGGCCAGGTATTCTTTCTCGACCGGCCCATAATCATCGCCGATATACTCGTGAAATAATACCAGACTAACGAGATGATTCCAGAGGATATTTCGCGGGATATTTCTATCGGCGGCGATTTTCTTGCTCACCTCATCGAGCGGCCAGTCTCCCCGCAGGCCGTCTGCGAGCAGCCGGTGATAATCACCCAGCCTTTCGCCGCCGCCGGTTTCACGCAGGAAACGTATCAGGGCGTAAGATTGGCTGTAGAAACCCATTACCGCTTCGGTCTGATCGGTCGCCAGCACGTCGCCGGGGGTTGTCGCGATCAAGTTTCTTAGCGGCATCATTTTATCTTTTGACAGTGTCTTTTTCAGCGCATCCAATCGATAGGCATTTTCGGCCGGCTCAAAATCAAATGTCCCATCCCCGGCTGCCTGCGTCTCGAATAACATTGCAACGCCTTCGTCGAGCCAGCTCGGCAGGCGAAACATGAAATGCCTGCTGCTGAACTGATGCCATCCCTCATGGGCCAGAACGGAAAAAGTGCGTTCGCTGCCGATATCGTAAGCTACGCACGCGCCGTTATGGCAATAAGCGCCGGCCTTTATCCGGCGGAAGATTTCAGCCTGCTCGCCGGCGAAGTTATTCGTGAAATCTTCCCACTGCCGGCGGTCTGCGAAAAGATAAATGGTGAACTTGGTTCTTGTCTCGATCGGTTCGGGCAATTGCTGATTATAGGCCTTATATGCCGACTCGATTAATCCGGGGCTCTGCCGAAGCATCAAAGGCTCTAAAAGTGTCGTGAAAATCTCATAGTGGGCAGTTGTCAATTTCAGCCCCGGGCCATACTGATTGTTCCAGACTTCAACCGCTTTCAGGTCCGGCGGATTCTGCTGCCGCAAATGTTCTATCATCTCGGCACGGACGTCTTGCTGCTCGGCGGCAGTTTCTCCGGCCTCGATTCTATCGGACTGACAGCCGGCCAGGCAGATAATTACGATGATCCAAATCAGCGTAGACTTTCTCAGCACAAACCTTCCTCCGAACGAATGGTCAGGCATTTAAACCGGCAATCCTCCGCTTTGCCGGGATTAAATTAAATCAAGAATCGCATCCTCAACTCCTCACTGTTTCTAACATCGGCTGCAAATAGCGGTAAATACAGAATATTTTGTCCACTATAGCAATATTTTTCGTCTAAACTAATAGCCGGCCGGATTAGGCTAATACAATGCAATAACAGGAGTGCCTATGGACAGCCGAATAAAAAGCCTGTGTAAAGGCGCGGGCAGGGCGGATAAAAATGCTGCATGCGAACTGTTGGAAATCTACTATGCAGACGTCTATTCGTATTTGAGACGTCTGTGTGGAAGTACGGCTGATGCCGAAGACTTGACCCAGCAGACTTTTCTGAAAGTGTGGTCCTCGCTCGACGGTTTCAAAGGGCGCAGCAAGTTCTCGACGTGGCTTTACAGGATCGCCCACAATACCTACATAGATTCACAGCGAGGAAACGCCGTCAGCAACCGGGAGCGTTCTGAGCAGTGGTGGGCCGAGTGCATAGACGAAAATCCCGGCCCCTTTGCAAATGTTGCCGAGCGCCAATTGGCCCGGCGGCTGTACGAAACCGTGGATCAACTCGATGAGGATAAAAAACATGTCGTACACCTGCACTACTACCAGGGATTGAGCATCCGTGAAACAGCCAAAGTTCTGAATATTGCAACCAGCACTGTAAAATACAGGCTTCGCGAAGTCTTGAGAATCCTTCGGGTGAAAGTAGGTGTTGAAGAGAACGAGCTTAACTTAAAACAAACAATTCCAATCGCAAAAGGGGAACCGATATGAATACGCAAAAAAGAATCGAAAAATGTCTCAAAGCCGCTCCAAAGCCGCCGGCACAGGATGGCTTGATGGACAAATTGCAGGCAGACGTCTCTGTCCCGGATATTAATGTACAGCGGTCGGCTCTGCGCAGGTGGTTTGCCCCGGTCGGTGGCCGAATCTCGCCCTGGCGAGTGGCCGCCGTGGCTGTAATTGGAGTCGCTGTCCTGCTGCCATTGACCTATGGGGCGGGCAAGATTGTAAAGGTCTATGTTTTTAGCTTTGAGTCCCGGCGAGTCAACAAAGACGGAAGTGTCACGGCCACGCGGACAGGCGTGAAACTCTCTGGCGACTTTGCTGACGAAGAAGAAGCAAAGAGAGTGTGGGAGGAGACCAGGGAACTGAGGAAAGCCGGTAAGTATGAGAGAACTTTCCGGAAAGAGATAGAAATAAATGGAGTCAAGCGTAGAATCTATACGTACTGCTATACCCTGTCAAACGGTCGGGTCATGGAATTTAACGAGTACGATTAGGAACGTGTCAATGAAGGAGAGAACCAGGAGTAACGCGATAGGACTGGCACGTGAAGGCGTCTGGCCGAAAGCTATATATCCTTGAAGTCCGCTCCGAATACATCGGCGGTAAAAAGATAGACTTCCGTCTCAGGATCTTTCCATGCCTCTGCGGCAAGGCCCGCTTTATGGGCGCAGCAATATGAGAGAAATTCTTCCTTACTCCAGCCGGTCTCGGTGGCGACCTGAGGTAAAAAGCAGCCCGAGGCCCGACTTTGCCTTATGTAGATGCCGTCAACGCCCAGGCGGAGGCTCAACGGGTCGTCGGTCTTCTGCAGCGGCGAGAGGACCGAGATCTCGATGTCCAGTTTTTCCAGCTCGCCGGAGGTAATTGGTTCGGAGAAGAAACGCGGGTCGCCGGTCGCTGAGGCCTTTGCCATCTCGGCGACTAATTCAATCAGAGGGCTATCGGAGGTGAATTGGCCGATGCAGCCGCGCAACCGGTTGCGGTTCTTCAATGTCACGAAGCAGCCGCACGGAGCGTTCAGTTCCGGATCGTCCGATTCGGGCTTTGCTATTTTCTTTTGCCTGATTACCGCTTCGACGGTATCGCGGGCGACTTTAAGGAGTGTTTGTTTTTGTTGATCGTTCATAATCACAGTCCCATATTTAGCCCCCCAGTTCCACTGGGGGGTTTCCTAATAAAACCATTTTACCACAAGCAATCCACTAATCAATAGTTCTTCAAAAGCAAGAGATAACAATTTAGCTTGAAGTGCCGACCGTTTTACAATAAAACATGCCATTACGGAATTTCCAAACACTTGATAATGCAATAGGATCAGAATGAGAAAATGAAAGACAAGATTTTAATATATCTTAAAGGTTTTTTAATGGGTATCTGCGACATAATACCCGGCATTTCGGGGGGGACTATCGCTTTTATAACCGGGATTTACGCCCGATTGATAAATTCGGTAAAAGGTTTCTCGCTGAAATTAGTTTACGATATCCTCACGTATCCGATTAACAGAAAAAGCGACAGCTTGAAAGAGGACATTAAAAAATTAGATTTGGTTTTCCTGACGATTCTCCTGCTGGGCATTGCCAGCGCTTTTTTAGTAGCTTCGAGAGTCATCAAGTTCCTTATGGAGGAATATTTTGCTTATACTTTATCTTTCTTTATCGGTTTGATTCTGGCATCTTCGAAAACAATCTTCGAGCATATCGAGGACCACAGCACGAAAAATATCCTGTTCTGTGTTCTGGGATTGATATTGGGCGTTGTTTCTTCGATGCTCGTACCTTTAACGGTAACTCCGAGCCTGGGATATGTTTTCCTGGGCGGCTTTTGTGCCATCAACGCCATGTTTCTGCCGGGCATCTCGGGGGCTTTCATATTGTTGATTATGGGCTTGTACGAGTTTATGGTTAACGTTTTGAATGATATTCGAAATAATATCGGTTATTTCCTGGTATTTGCCGCGGGGGCGTCACTGGGTGCTTTTACTATTTCGAGGATCGTATCGTTCCTTTTCAAGAGGAACAAATGCAGGACGCTTTATGTGCTGCTCGGCCTTGTAATCGGGGCGTTGGGCACACCTGTAAAAAAGATTGTCGAAACTACATCTTTTCAGGCATCGAATGTTCTTATTATGGTCTTTTGGTGCCTGCTGGGCGGATCGTTAGTGGTTCTTCTGGGAAGATATAAAAAAATCTACGAAAGAAAATCGTAGGCCGTCGAAAAAGATTGAGAAATATTCGATTGCCTGTAACATGCAAAACTTAATGAGCCTGCGAATCGGACTTTGAAAGCCGGCAATAAGCAAAGCAATATTGTGCTTGATGTTGCTCGCTGCTTATCCTTCTAATCCCTCGAAGAGGTTGGGCCCTTCATCCTTTGCGTTCTGTACGGTTTTTTGTTTGGGCGTCTGATTCTGTCCGGAAGGAAATTCTATGATCCTTGCCCCGGTGCCGGATTGCGGCTCAGGTTCCTGTGGCAAATTCTCGCCGGGGATGTAGGGAATCAATCCCAGCCGATATGCCTCCTGCTGAAATTCGAGCGGGGCGGTGCGGGCATCTATAATGAGTCCGTCGACCTCCAGCATCCACACCAGCAGGTTGTCCCCGATCAGTGAGGGCAGGCACCAGTCGGGATCCATTTGCATCAGGTCGAACTCGTCGCGGATGATTTTTGATTTGGTCTGCATAGTCTGCTTCGAGATTCCGAATCCCTCTGCCAATTGGGCCGAGGTCATATGAGGTGACTGGCTGGGATCTTGAAGAAAGTTGATAAAACCGATAGCGTGAACTATCCCGCTGGCCCAACTGGCCGGCTTGCCCTTTTCCAATAGCAGCCCCTCCTCATAAGCGGCCCACGTCAGGTCCTCGCACAGCTCGCGATAGTCTTCATCGAGATGATTCAGGCAGAAGGCATTCGTCAGCTCAATAATTCGCCCCGTCACATAGAAGGCCTCATCATGAATATCTTTAGCACCTTTTTTATTCGGTTGCTTACTATTTTTTGTCTTCTTTTTCTTTTTCATCTGCAAATTTCCCTGCCGGCCCACCGGCCGTAAACAATACCGCAAAACGCGTCACCAACGCACCTAACAGAACATAACCTAAAATCACCTGCAACGCCAGCAATATGTGGCCGAATATTCCTCGAAAGAGACTGTGAGCGCTGGCGTACATATCGCCGAATCCGAGCGTCGTCATTGTAACGATAGAGAAATAAACTGCACGAAATGGAACCAGCCAGCCTGATACTACTTGTTTGCTATCTTCGAGAACGAATAGATTGCTGACGATTCCCGGGTAATCCTTATTGGAAAGAAGATAATAATCAATACAACCCCAAGCATAGTAGACAATAGCAAAAACAACCGCCCACTTGAAGAATGTCTTTATGATACCTTTGGTGGATATGCCATAATCACTTATCTTCCAGAACTTGCGAACCAGCCACGTGAGAATTTTGTTCGTCATGAGTCTTATTTTCTTGTTTGAGAAAATGAAAACTTCATCTCGGATTGGCTCATTCTCATCATCATACCACTCCTCCCAGTTCATTCGTCTGATGTTGTATTCCAATAACTGCCTCGTCCCTTGTGTGATCCTGCAATTACCGAGAGAAGCCCCTCTAAAATCGGTGCCTATGGACTTTGCAGAAGGTTGATTAACTTCACAATACCACAATCGCGTAGCGCCATCGACAAGAACCACTCTGAATTGAGTACTTTGTAAATGACAGGCGTCGAACTCAGCCCCTCTTAGATCACTCCCATTAAAATTGGCGTTTTTCAAATCACTATCAAGAAACCTTGCCTTGGTCAGATTTCCGTTAGCCAAAGTCGCTTCCGATAGGTCAGCCTCGTAAAAGGTCGCCCTGACCAAGCAAGCTCGATCAAATCCTGCTTTATTTAGCTTGACTCTTACGAATTGAGTTTTTTCTAACTGCGCGAAATTGAACTGAGCTTCTTCCAAATCAGCCTTCTCGAAATTTGCTCCTTCAAGGTGAATCTTACCCTTAAATTCATTTGGGTATCCAAACGGCCCCGTGTGAAGATAAACCTCGTTCAAATAGCACCCCGAGAAGTCCGCTTTCTCTAAAAGAACGTCTTCATCCGGATTTTGTTCCCGCCACTCATTCCACTCAGTCATATCCTCCTTGTCAGAACAACGCTTGAGCATGTCATATTGTTCCTGGCTGAATCGGCAGTCTTTCGGTTTTTCAGGTTTTGAGTTTGATTCATTCATTTGTCTTCCTATAGGGCGCGACTATCGTGCTCCGCTATGTGAGTTGTGTATTTGTCATTGCGAGTCCCGATTTATCGGGACGGGGCAATCTACTGTTCGAAGCGACAGAGATTGCTTCCCCTTCGACTCTGCTCAGGGCTAAAGGCTACTTTCGCTCGCAATGACAATCATTAATAACGCTGCCCTCAAACAATTTTAATTGCGTAACCGCAGGGCTATTATAGGTGTATCTACCGGTGGTATAAAGCGTTAAATCCGCGGCGACTATCGAATAAGAATTACAGGACTTATCTGTGCTTTTTTCGTTTTTCTTTTTTGTGAAAAAAGCTTGTGGATGTGTGCATTTCGGTGTAAACTACGCTGTTTATTCTTGAGCGTGAAAAACTCGATATTTTGACCCTTTTTGCAATTAAACATAGAGGTTTATTATGAAGGCGAATTTCAACAGAACAGCCCTTGCCGAGGCCCTGGGCCTTCTGACGTCCGTGGTGCCGAGCCGGACGCCGAAGCCGATTTTGCGCTGCGTGCAAATCACCGCCGAAGAGAAAGAGGTTCGGATGTGCGCTACGGACCTGGAGGTCGGCATCAACTACTTAATCTCCGAGGTCCAGGTGGACAAGCCGGGCGAAGTTATCGTCCCGGCGGATCGGCTGGCGGCAGTTGTACGCGAGAGCGTCGATGAGGTTCTGGTTTTGGAGTCCTCCGAGGGCGCCTGCAAGATCAAAGGCGCCGACAGCCACTTTACTATCTACGGGCACGAGCCGGGCCAGTATCCGGTCGTTCGGGATTTCGATGGCGCCGGCGATATAAAGATTTCCCTTTCCAATCTCCAGGCCGGGATCGAGCAGTGTCTTTTCGCCGCCGCCAAGGAGAGCAGCCGCTACGCAATTAACGGCGTCCTGTGGGAGATTATGGACAAGAAGCTGATGCTGGTCGCCACCGACGGCAGAAGACTGGCAAGATGCAGGGTCAGCCTGGCTGCAGCGCCGAAAGGCGAGGTGCCGGCCAATATTCTCGTGCCGGGCAAGGCGATGGGCCTGCTGGACAAAATCGGCGCCGGCGAAAAAGATACCGTCGCCATCAAGCTCGTCGATAACCAGATTCTGATTAGCTGTGCGAACGTTGTGATAAGCTCGAATCTGGTCGAGGGCAACTTCCCGAAATACGAGGACATCATTCCGACCGATCACGACAAGAAACTTACGCTGTCGACCGAGGCTGTGCTAAGCGCCGTTCGCCGGGCTTCGCTGCTGACGAGCGAGGAATCGAGAGGGATTAAGCTCTCGCTGGAAAAGGGGAAAATGGTCTTTTCCTGCAGGGCTCCCGAGACCGGCGATGCGCAGGTCGATATGCCTGTCGATTACAAGGGCGAGCCGATTGAGATCGGCTTTAGTCCGCAATTCTTAATCGATGTTTTGAGAGTCATCAAAACGCCGGAATTTGATTTCGAATTGGGCCAGTCGGACAGGCCGGGCCTTATCAAAAGCGGGACGAATTTTCTCTATGTCCTGATGCCGATTAACTTAGGATAGCTAATGAGAGTCGAATGGAAGCGGACTTCTCAGTTTTGTGAATAATGTATTATGGATGAGGAAGAACGATTACTTAATGCCACCAGGTGGCGAAGATCATGGAAAATGTACCGCGCTGCCAACCTGGGTAAGGTTGTCCAGCAACTTATGGACGAGCGGATTTCGCCACAGCAGGCCCGATTCAGCGAGGTATTTGAAGTCTGGGGCCGGCTGCTGCCGGAAGATCTGTACGGGCATTGTGAGATTATCGATATTTCCGGCGGCCAGTTGAAAGTGCAGGCCGATTCGCCGTCTTATGTGTACGAGTTGCAGTTATGCAGTTCGGAGCTTCTCAACGAGCTGCAGTGGCAATGTCCAAAAGCTCGGCTGACGAAGATCAAATTCGTTGTCGGCTGAACGGCGGCTCGTAAGAGGTAGTTTCCGGAGCGAGAAACCCAGAAAACTTCGATAATTTATCGATTGACAAAGACGATATATAAGAAAGAGGTACAGAATTAATATGCAGGATCCTAAATATGACGCAGGTAACATAAAAATCCTTGAGGGGCTGCAGGCGGTGCGCAAGCGGCCGGATATGTATATCGGCGACCGCAGCAGCGCAGGATTGCATCATCTGGTTTATGAGGTGCTGGACAACTCCATCGACGAGGCATTGGCAGGGACCTGTAATAACATCAGCGTGCGAATCCACCCGGACGGAAGCTGCTCCGTCGAGGATAACGGACGAGGTATCCCTGTCGAGATGCATCAGGACGCTAAGGTCAGCGCTTTGGAGGTCGTGCTCACGAAGCTGCACGCCGGCGGTAAATTTGACAGCAACAGCTACAAGGTGGCCGGCGGGCTGCACGGCGTCGGCGTCAGCGTGGTAAATGCCCTGAGCGAATGGCTCGAAGCCGACGTGTATCGCGACGGCAAGCAATATCATTTCGAGTGCGCAAGAGGCGTTCCCAAGGGCATTGTTAAAGAAATAGGCCAAACCACCAAGCGCGGCACAAAAATAGTTTTTAAGCCCGATGAGGATATATTCGGAGATACCGAATTCGCATACGATACGCTGCTTAAAAGAATCCGGGAATTGGCGTATCTCAACGGCGGGCTCCGGATCTCCTTCAGAGACGACAGAAACAAGAAAAAAGAGGTGTTCGAATTCGCCGATGGGATAAGGGCTTTCGTCAAACATCTCAACGAGGGCAAAGAAACGCTTCATAAAGAAGTTGTCTATTTGTCCAGAGAAGATCCTAAAGCAATGCTGAGCTGCGAAGTGGCGATGCAGTACAACGACGGTTATACCGAAAACGTGCTGGTCTTTGCCAACAACATCCGCAATATCGATGGCGGCACGCACCTTTCGGGCTTTCGGACCGCTCTGACGCGGACGATGAACTATTATGCCAGGAGCAATAACCTGCTTAAGAACAGTCAGGGTACGACCGGCGAAGATTTGCGTGAGGGCTTGACGGCGGTAGTGGCGGTAAAACTTGCCGACCCGCACTTCGAGGCCCAGACGAAAGTCCGGCTGACCAATCCGGAAGTGGGCGGTTTTGTCGAGACCACTGTTAACGAAAAGTTGGGTCTCTATCTGGAAGAGCATCCGTCGGAGGCCAAGCGGATTTTGAATAAGGCCATCCAGGCCGCCGCAGCAAGAGAGGCCGCGAGAAAGGCCCGCGAGCTGACCAGGCGAAAAGG
>JBARRE010000273.1:0-2178 GCA_049644065.1 Sedimentisphaerales bacterium
AACGGGAGCTGAAATACAATCCGCTACAGGATAGAAATATCACTATCCATGTCACCAGAATCCCTGTTTGGACAATTGCAAACGGGTGGATGAAACCTATCAGGCAAAACACAATAATATGTCCGAACAGCGGCAGCCATGAGGGAAGACATCGCCGCATAGCCCCGATGAACTTGCCGAGCAGGATATCTTTGTCATCCAGAGGCGTAGCCAGCAGAACCGGCCAGGAACGGGACTCTTTCTCGGTTGTGATACTCGTTGCTGGAAGGACGATTGTAAAGAGCATTCCCACTCCCAGGAAAATTACGGCGTATGCCGCATGGGTTCCTTCATCATCCAATACATTTGCTTTGGCGCAAAGGTAGTACGTCCCGCTCAGCAGTATCAGGCCGATAAATGCGAAAATACAGGTACGGATTTTATGATGCCTGAATATTGGTGATCTTAATTCTTTCCAGATGATGGGAGGACCGACAACGCGTCTGATCGCCCCGGTGAAAACCTGCCGGTCGACTCCGGCTGCCTTTGCGGCACGACGAGAGCGGCGCTTGCCGGCCGAGGTATCCAATTGCCCCGTGGCCTGGCGCAGCGCAACTTTACGAACTATAAACACCGAGACAAATAACAGAAGTGCGGATGCAGCCAGCATGATGCCGCAGTGAATAGGCCATGAGTAAAAAGTAAGAGCCGCCGCCGAGCGCGGTTCGACCATCGCGATTGTGTTGATAAACATACTGCAGTAGGGATTTGGCAGAAAAATTAAGGTAAATATACTTCTCTCCGATATCGAAGGGTTCGTTATGTCCCAGACAGCATACAGGCCAAGGGGCAGCAATGCGAAGATCGTGCCGAGTGTTATAATAGTCATAATAATGACAACATAGGCCCTTCGGCAGAATATGGAGTAGAACAGGCTGAGCGAGCCGACAAAAATTACGGTCGTCAGAGTGATACAAAGGCTCGATATAACATAATTCCAGGGCACACCGCCCATTACGCGGATTATAGCCAGCAACGGCAGACTGATTGCCAGCAGCAAAACCAATTGCAGAAGCTTGCTTAGAAGTTTTCCCATGACAATCTGAAAGCTGTTAATCGGCGTAGTCATCAGCAGGCCGAGGGTGCGGTGATAGATTTCGTCGCTGATGGAGTTGCTGAGCAAAATCACGGCGAGGAACTGAGTGGCACAAAACTGGAACCAAACCGTATAAATAACGATGGATTTTCCTGCTTCGGCCATTCGGGAGATTCGATAGACAGCCGAGCCGCTTTGTCCCATTGCTTCGATCCAAACCAGGATTAAAAAGGCGGTCAGCAAGGCTACGTAAGCGAAGCGAAGAACATAGTTTCTGCGTCGCCGGCTGGATACGCGAAGCTCCTTATCGAAAATGGGCCCGGTCAGCCGGAACGGGCTTAGAACCTTAAAGATGAAATTATATATATCGGCAGTCATAATTACTTCGATAACAGTTATAAAGATCTCCGGCGTATGTTGCTCACTGCTATCGCGAAAGCACCCAATGCCAGCGACAAGTATATTGCCGCAAGGACAACAAGTGCAAGCCCCGAAACCAAAAACGCTCCAAACCACTCCCATCTGCGCCCGACTTGTTGAAACGGCCTTTCAATTCCGCTAAAGCCGCCTGTAACACCCAGGATCATGATTGCTGCGAAGAGCGGACTGATCAGAAAAGGAGGAAGAGGTAAAGGACAGCAGACCGGCGCCGTAAAGCCGAGAAATAAGATAAGGTTTACGGATGCTGATATCGAGCTGCGTTTGAAGCAGGAACTGAAAAAAACACCCACGGCGGAAACCAACAGCGTGCTGCTCACGATTAACAACACTAAAGGCAGGATAGCGGCCGGCGGGATACAGCCTGCCATGCTGAACACTGCAACGTGGACTGTAAGCAGTAGCCAGAAGGCCCAGCCTCCGAGGCATGAGCCGATGATTTTGCCGAAGACAACTTGCTTTTCGGTGAGCGGGGTGGTAAGAAGCATAGGCCAGGTCCGGGCTTCTTTCTCAGAAGTTATACTGGTGGCCGCGGAAGTGGCGGTCCGAAACAAACCGAAGAAAAAGTAAACCACAATGAAGACTATGTGTGTTTCTTCGCGACCAAGAAAGTCCGCATAGGCACAATACGCATAAACGGCCACCAGGATGAGAACAGCCAGAAT
>JBARRE010000274.1:0-33844 GCA_049644065.1 Sedimentisphaerales bacterium
GCCAATTCAAAGCCAAACAAAGACAATTTATTAGCGTTCAGTGTTCCGCGTTCAGAGTGCAGCGCCAAGATGAGGAAAAGGAATTTGAAAAAACAAAGCCAATTTCTTGATGGGTAAAATAACGTTAAGTCAATATTAACAATGGTTTATGGAGATTTGGCCGAGTTGAGACGGCCGGAAAACAAAGCCAATCAAAGCCAATTCAAAGCCAATATGCCGGCCTTTGTCCGGAAATCCGAAACGGGTTGAATGGAGGCCGGATGACGATGGACGACAGAGAGGATGGATGATGGACGCTCGTCCCTCCTGCCTCGTCCTTTCGTGCTTCCGTTCTCAGGCCTCTGCGTACCGGTAAGAATGGAAACATTGCTTTTACGACGTGTTTATCGGACGGTTAAAACAACAGTTTTTTTATGTTTTATGCAAGTATGAAGTTTATTAGGTGCGAATATATGTCGATAATAGTAAAAATAAATCAAAATAGTGCGATATATAAGTAAAATTACCGAGAGCATAGGCAATATAGATAAATGGGAGAATGACGATGAAGTGTTCCCAAGCAGTAATATGGATGATATTATCTCTATTTACAGTTAGCTTAACAGGTTGTTTTTCATCCAACCCGAAAGACGTAAAGGCATTTCTGATGCCGGATAAGGTCGATGTCTCAGCAAGAAATTATATTTTACATCCCCCGGACGAGATTGAGATACATTGCTCGGCAGTTCCGGAAATCGACATGGAAAGGCAACAAATCCGCCCTGACGGCAAAATAGGCTTCGAAGCTATCGGCGAGATAGATGCAGCGGGAAAAACACCATCGCAAGTGGCAAACGTCCTGAGGGGAAAGATTCTGGAGCTTTACCAGGTTGAAGGCGATAATCCGATCGATGTTCGAGTCGTTGCGTTTCGAAGTAAAAGGTACTACGTTTTTGGGCAGGTGGGTAGTCCAGGTGCTCAGATCTATTCCGGACGCGATACAGTCTTGGGCGCAATAGCACTCGCAGGAAGCCCCAACTCGATGGCGTGGGTAGAGCGTATCCAGGTAATAAGACCATCAAGCACTAAGAACGTTAAGCCCAAAATCTTCGAATTCAACTTTGACCGTGCGGCTGCTCATGGCGATGCCTCTAAAGACGTATTACTGCAGGAAGGTGATATTATATATGTGCCACCGACCATTTTAGCTGCGGCAGCAATGAAGATAGAAGAGTTCGTACGGCCAATTGCGCGTGCGTTTTCTGGTTACTATTTGATGGGAGGCGGAACGACTGAAGATGTTGCCCGCTACCGTGGCATCGGCTATTGACAAGCTTTGCAGCTAACCATGTTTTAACCAGCGTACGACGAATTTAGAACAGGAGAATGGTAATACTGATGAGGCGGCGAGATGAATTGAGAATTGCTCACATTGCCAGCACGATCTGGTTTATTCTGTGCGTCGGCTATATATTAGTGTTGGCCTTGCGTCAGGCCGGTATTCACTGGTGGGTCGTATTCTCCTTGTCAGGACATGGCGTACTAATTATTCTGGTGCTGGTTAGTCTATATTTGCTTGCGATTTTCAGAGGAATCAGCAGCAGCCAAAAAGTGCAGGTAGAACATCCCCTGACCAGCACGATATATTACGCGGTTTTCTACGTTTCAGCTCCCTTCCTGGGCTGTCTTGCAGGTTTTCTGGGAATGATAGGCATAAATACAACCAGCCAATTCCTGCTTGGAATCGCAATGGGAACTCTTGGGACAACATTTCTGGTTTGGGTGATTGTCGATCCGGTGATTGGTCTGATAGAAATGATATTGCCTGTAAGCCGGAAAAACCGAGCCCAAAGACTGATTCAGGCTAAATCCGAAAGAGAAACGAAACAATGGGACAGGGTGAATTTGCTGGAAGAGGTTATAGCTAAGGAGGAATCGGATCGGCGACACTGGCAGGAAGTGCTGAGACCACAGGCTGAAAAACTTGCCGGACTATTGACAGCAGATATAGCGGACCTAAAGCAGGTAGAACGCGAAGCGGTCGGTATAGGTGTAAGTGCATGGCAAACCGGGGGACTGAGTTGCATGCGGGAGCTTCGCGATATGTCAATAGCCTTATGCAAACAGAAGCACAAAAACAGAGCTATTGTTGACTATATCAGTTTCTGGTGGGACGGCATCGGAAACTGGCGAGCCGCACCCATCGGTTGAAAACAGAATTATCACTCGAACATTTTAATCAGGTCGAAATTCTTCATACATTTTTAGATTGCCTGGAAATGATGCAGGTACAAAGCTATTCTGTTTATTGCTGTGCCTGCTTCTCAAGTGTAATGGAGGCTTTCTGGAGTGTTATGAACCATATTACCAGCGCAATAAAGCCGGTTTGATTTGGATTCAGTTATTTTGCGTAGTAGCACTAAGAAGGCGAGAAGTATCTACGGAGGTTATAGGTGGGAATTAATTGGTAGGAATTATCTCAGCGTTTTTTTTTATCTATAAACAGAGCAGAATACATTTGTTCATACACACGGAGCTGAAAGGTCTCTTGCATCAGTCACGAATCTCAAAAGCATCGCAATTTTACTTTTGACGTGGACTTTTCGATAAATATTCCTTGTATGAGTCTTTACTGTACCAGGTTTTATATGCAGATACTTGGCTATATTCCCGTTCCTTAGACCTTTACAAACCAATTCTGCTATCTGGCGTTCACGAGGCGTTAAATTGTAGCGGTTTTGCACATAAGACCACTGTTTTTGGTTAAGTAGAATGACATCTGGCTGCTTGTAGCCGGAATCACTACTTCCTATATTCTCGGTCTGTGAATTTGGCAATTGTAGCATGGCTAACTACCCTCCTTTAACTGGTTAAGCAGATGCTGTGCTTCAGTCAGGTCTGCCGTTGATAAACCACCGTTTCGGCTATTTAATTCCAAAGCTTCTTTCAAATATTGAATTGCTTTGTCCTTTTGTCCGAGTTCGGCCAAAGCTCTTGCTAAATAAAATCGTGTACCAATGCTTGTCGGTGTAATGCCGGGATAAAGCTTGATACACTCATTGAAATCACGGATGGCTTTATCGAATTCGCCAAGTCTGTAATAAATAACTCCACGAGTGTCGATGAGATCATAATAGTTCGGTGCGATTTTCAGTCCTCTCTGGGCAAGGTCGAGTGCTTGTTGATGTTTACCTTGCACTTCGCTCATTATCCAGGCAAGATTATTCATGGCGATTATATTGTCAGGCTCAAGCTCAAGAAGTCGCTGGTAGAGTGTGGCCGATTCTGCAGATTCTGCAGGATGGCCGCTAATTTGCAAAAGGATAGCAAGAACACTCATAGCTTTTGCACAATCAGAATCATCTTTCAGTATCATCCGAAGTATATCCTCTGCTGTTTTACTGGCCTGGCTGTCCTCAAGCAGCATCAAATCCCTGGCAATGTTTGTAGGCGTGCTACTATCTTCCGGGTGCTTTCCATACCAGTTAACGACCTTCTCGTTCAGCTTGCTCCAGTCTTTGTCGTCTTTGAGTAATTGCACTTGTGCTAATAAAGGATCCGGATCATTCGGCTCAGACTCAAGCAGGGAATCAAATTCCTTTTGCGCCTCTGCTTTGTTACCACTTTTGTATAAAGCAACGGCCAAAGCGGTATTGCATTTTCTTCGTGCAGAAACATCACAAACAGCCAACAGCTCTCTCAAAAGATTTACAGCTTTTTCCGGCTCTCCCGTCCTAATGTATGTGTTGGCCATTAAAACTACAGTACCAAGATTATTTGGGTCCAGCTCATGTAATAATTTAAGAGTTGGAATCGCCAGGACAGGCGACTTTGCTGCCTCCGCACGCGCTTTCAGCAGTAACAACGACTTATTATTGGGTCCATAAGCAAGACCTCCTAAAGCAGCTTCCATAGCTTTTCCAGGCTGGCCCTGCTTAATCGCAATCTCTCCCAACAGTACCCAGGCCTCATTATTTTCTGGCTGGTCTTCTGTTATTTTTTGGAGAATCTGTTTAGCATTTTCGATTGCCGGAGCCGTCCCTTCGACAAGTATGGTACGCGCTTTCAGCAACCGAAATTGGATATCATCTGCATTTGATTCCAGAGCTTTTTCAAGAAGGGCCTTTCCTTCTCGAACCATATCGAGATCTCCGGATGCTAAAAACAGTGGAATAGCACGTTTTTGTAACTGGAGGTTATTAGGTTCCAGAGATAGTGCCTGCTTAATATCGGCAGATGCGCTTTTGAGTTGTACTTTAGAGCGGTAGAAGTCACTTCTGGATACCCATACTTCTATGTTATCAGGTTCAATGGAAACAGCGTGATCGAGGTCTTTAATGGCCTTGTCGGTCTGGCCCAGCGTAGCATATGTTCGTGCACGAAGGATATAGGCGGAAGCATTATTAAGGTTCTTTACCATTTCATCAGAAACTTGCAACGCCTCCGCCTTTTTATCTTGACGGATATTAAGCTGGATTTGAGCGGCGATTACCGGCAGCGAGTTTGGATTCAGAACTTTCGACTTGTCCAGCAGCTTCGAAGCCTGATCATAATCACCTTGCTGTATCTTGAGCAGTGCAAGAGATAAACAGGCAGACTGGTTGTTAGGGTCGTTAACGAGAAGATCCTGTAGGATCCCTGATGCCGAATCCAACTGGCCGCGTCTCAGGTAGCTTTGCAGTTGCAGTCTCTGGAGTTCCGGATGATACAGCTTTTTGCTGGAAGCACGATTCAGGACCTGCTCGGCTTCGTCATATTGCCTTGCACTGTATAGTGCAGCAACAGCGGGAATTATCACGCGGAGGTCATCGGGCGATTGACTTAATATCTCACGATATGTCGAAGTCGCCAATTGCATCTCGCCGGCTCGCTCATAGGATCTCGCCAGAAGTAAATGGCTTGTCTGGTCATTGGGATTTATCTGCATATTCTCCTGCAGAAGCGACAAAATCTGGGGATAACGATTCTTGAAATCATCCATGGCAAACCAGAGTTTCGCTTGCTCATATCGCCATTGCCAACCACCCTCACCTTCGATGGATTTGATGTCATTAACAATTTGCTGGGCTTGTTCAGAATCGTTGATAACTTGTTTACACAATAAAAGCCGACGCTTTATAGGAACATCGTTGGGCAGTTTCCCAGCAAGTGTATTAAGCAGTACATAGACACTGTCTTTTTGTTCCCATCGAGTATAGAATTGGGCAAGCAGCAAACTTAATTCACGCTGGGCAACAGGCGCCCCAACGCGCTCTAATGCTTTTTTAATACTCGCTTCGCATTCTTTTTGGTTGCCTTTCCGGTCTAACAAAATCGCAAGGTATCTTACCAAATCAACGGACTCGGGGAATTCCTCCACTGCCTCATTTAATCTCAGTATTGCTTCATCTATCTTCTCTTGAGCAGTAAGCAGTTCGGCTTCAGCCGTGACAATCCTTTCTTTTGACAGACGAGTATCTTTAAGTTGAGCTATCAGTGCCTCAGCCTCGGTCAATTTGCCTTGCTGCAATGCGAGCTGGAACTGCAACAACTTAACTTCCCCAACGGCTTCGGCATTATTCTCTAAAACGGACAATTGCTGTTGCAAATCATTCAACATCTGTGTGTCCACTGTCCCTTGATCGCTTCGGCGTGTAAATAACAGTCGCATCTGAGCTTGTAGATACAGCAAAACTGGTTCCTGATTTCCCGGCGAAAGCGCTATCGCTCTTGCAGCATGATTTGCAGTCTCAGCCCAGTTTCCAGTCTGCGCCAAGAGCTTGGCTAAGGCCAGGTAACCCTCAAAAGAACCGGGGTTTTCAGAAATTAGCGTGCGCAGTTGGTGTACCGCCGATTGCCTATTACCTAAGCGAGACAGAGCCGATGCCAATGCCAGGCGGACATGTATGGATTTGTTACCTGATTCCATTGACTGCCGCCAATATTTGACTGCATCAAGCAGATGTCCTTGCCCAGAAGCTACAAGACCTCGCAAGAATGTAATTGACGCCGAAGAAATATCCTTTTCATACATTTTAGAGATACAGTCATTAGCATCTTCAAGCTTACCGGAGCGGATAAATAACTCCGTGGCTAAGGGCATAAAATCCCATGGCTGAGAAGAAAGCTCTTTTAATCCTGTTTCGGCTACTTCCAACATTTTTTCTTTCGATCGTGATTTCAATGCAAGCCCGGCCCATGTTGTCCAAAGATCCTTGTCAGTTGGCGAGGCTTCTTGCACTGCAACGAGATGCACCTCTGCCTTGTCGAGAGCATTTAAATTGATAAGTTCTTGAGCAAGACGCAAACGGACAGTTGAATCAGACAAATCCTGCTTTTCGGCTCGTTCCAAGTCAGCAGAAGCACTGGACAAGTCTTCACTTCTTCGATAAAAACCCGCACGTATTATATATGCCAGGGCTGAAGCCGGATTTTTCTCCACGGCCTGATTGAACCAATGGGACGGCATATCCTTAAAATCTTCCGGACGCTGCTCTATAAGTTGGCCTAATGTTTCGTAAGCTAATACCTGCTCAGGATGTTCCTGTAAAATGGTCTTCAATTCCGCTGCTGCTTCTTTGAACTTTCTTTGTCCAGCCAGCGAAAGAGCCAACATCCTCCGAAGGTTGGGATCCGGATTGGTTTCAAGCTGTCTTCTGGCAATGAGCTCCGCCTCGCCGGAGCTGCCGATACCCCGGTAAATTTCAGTAAGCTGCATAGCAGCTTCGGAATTATTTCTATCTATTCTTAATACAGTTCGATATGCTCCGATAGCTTGTTGAATTCTGTTACGTTTGGCAGGCCTGATTTTAAGCTGCGCATCAGCATATTTGAGTATTATGGACACGTCATCTCGTTCCAAAGCAATATAACTTCCCAGATGTTCCGCCGCATCTTCCCACCTATGCTCGTCATACGCTTGATTACCAAGGATAAGACCCTGCTCGGCTCTATTGGTCCTGCGCCATCGGCGGAGCCCAAAAGCGCTTATGCCTAAAACAATAAGGCTGATGACCAAAACAATTGCCAATTTCCAGTTAAAGTATCTTCCTGGCATTTACTCTCCCTTTCGAAAAATTAGAATTGGTTAATGAAATTTCCTAAAAGTTTCTTGGCTGTTTTCCAACATATACACAAATCCATCTTCAGCGACAGATTCCTGACATATTCAGTGTCATAATGTATCCATTCCTGGAAGTCTTTCATTGGCTGGCGTGTCCTGTAAACCTGCCAGAGCCCCGTAATCCCCGGCTTAACCGACAGCCGGGCATCACGCCAAAACGGACACAACGTATTCTCCGATTCGGGAGAAGGCCTTGGGCCGACAATACTCATTTGGCCAAACAGGACATTAAAGAACTGGGGTATTTCGTCGATATATGTCTCCCGCAGGAACCAGCCGACGGTATTGATTCGCGGATCATCGGCTATTTTGAATTGCGGGCCATCCACCTGGCTGACAATTCGCAGTATCTCCTGTATCTTATCAGCCCCGAGAATCATCGTCCTGAATTTCAGACAGTTGAACTGCTTGCCGTGCAGCCCCTGACGTCGATCCTTATAAAACACCGGGCCCGGCGAAGTTAATTTTATTGCCAGAGCAACGAATATTAACACAGGAGCAAACAGAATCAGTACTATTGCCGCGGCAAAACAATCGGCAATTCGTTTGAAGCATCGCGCATAGGAAATTCCCGGCCAAACGCGAAAAGGTCCATGAGAATCCTGCAACAAACTTCCCCTGCGTTTTTGTCGAACCGGGTGCTTCAAATTGATTTGCGGCCCTTTGATAATACGGCTCTGCATAAATTGATTCCTGGGGACACATACTTCCGGACCAACGATTGATGAATTTATAACAGCCCCTCGCTCAATTCTGGCGTCATTGCAGATAATGGTCGGACCAAGAACAACAGCCTTGGGACCTATATGAATATTCTTTCCTAACAGCACCTTCCCTGTTAATCTTACATCTTCGGATATTGTATTCGAATTTTGAAGTTCGGATTTAGAATCCTGAATATTCGAAAGCCTCGTTTCACAGAAGCTCAGCAATCCATCTTCAGTTTCTAAATCCAGCACATTTCCTCCTACATTAATCGCCCGCAATATTAATTCTTTTGACCGGCATAATTCTAAAAGAGCGGAAAAAGATTGAGGTAAAGTATCACCGACCAATACACGATCGAGAACGTCGGTTTTAATAAAAAGATGATGAGGCCACTCAGGAGAAACAAATGTAAATTCGGCTGAATCCGAATAGTTCCGGCAGAAACCCGCTACCTTGCCTTCGGTTGTCAATCGCACCTTTTCGCGTTGTCCCAACATTCCAGGTTCTGCATTAATCGCCACCACATCTGCCTGAACGCCGGCAAGCACCCTTTCGAGGAAATCGGCGTTGATCTGCGTGGCAAATCGCCCATTGGACATAACGAACCATGAGTTTAAGCTATCCTCTCGTTCAGCTCTGCGTACAAGCTCGAAGGGGACAGGTATATTATCTTTGTAACGTATTACATTCGGCTTTGCATCATACAAAGACTGTCGCGGCATCTGATTTTGATGCCGGGATCCAAAAGGTTCAATTTCCCATTCCTCCGGGATGGCATAAAAAGTCTTATCGAGACTCCATTTTGCAGATGACCGTAATATAGAATCCCTACTCATGTCTCCATACCTACACAATCCATCGAGAACAACGCCGGCAACGGGCTCGCTGGTCAGAGCAAAACGAAGCAAACTCTCGCCGCTGCTGTCTGCGGAATTCCGGTGTATAAGAATCATATTCATGGATAGGTTAAGGAACAATATTTATAAGCTCGCACTAATTAGATGTGACGCCAAGTTCAATTGGTGCCGGACCATCCGAGAACCTGAGAATTAATATTCTGTGAATTAAGCCTCAGCCGGCTCTTCAGACTCAGTAGTCTCTGAGTCGTCGGCATAATCCGGACTCTCTTCCATTGAGAACATCAGTTTTCTCCTGGACACTCTGGCACTATCCCTTGATTCGGCGCTTTGCGCATAATAACTATGACCATGGCGGTAATAACTATGCTCAGCCTGAACACTACTCAGTACGGTACCCAGCACCTTGACATTTGTCTGTGCCAGTCGTTCCTTCGCTTCTTTGAGGTCAGGCAAGGTGGTATGGCCGGCAAAGCTGACCAAAATAACCGCGTTTCCGATCTTAGCCCACATAAGAGCATCAGGGAAAACCAGTGCAGGAGGAGTATCAATAATCACGTGATCGTACTTTTTGCTGATTATATTTATGCGTTTAGCTGTCGATGGCAAAGCTAACAGCTCGTAAGCATCTGCCGCATCATGAAAATCAGCCGCAAGCACATCCAGGCCCGTTGAAACTACAGAGAAAACAGCCTGTTCAAATTTTACTCCGCAGAGAACATCATGAAGTCCCCTTGAACCCTTGGGAAGATTCAACAGGCGAGCAACATCAGGTTTTCTCAAGTCGCCGTCTATGAGTAAAACCTTTTTCCCCGACTCAGACAGACTTATTGCCAGATTAACGGCAAATGTAGTTTTGCCCTCCTTCATACCCGGACTGGTAACAACCAGTTTCTTAGGTATTCCTTTGCCACCAAGAAGCCCTAAGTTGGCACGAATAGTCTGGTAATCTCCGACTATCTGTTCTGGAAGAAGAGCCGGCTTGACAGTGTTCAAACTTGTAGTAGTCCCGATTATTTGAATGCCGATGCGCTTCGCTACGTCATCAGGTGTCCGTAAACTCAGATCAGCCTTATCTCGAAGATATGCCAATCCCATACCACAAACAAGCGAGCCAAATACCAGAGCTATCGAATATTTTATCCGCTTATCGTTAATAGAGGAAATGTCGGCATTATAATGCGCGGAAATCCTTGTCGGACGTTTTCGCTGCATTTCCAAATTCTGGATACGCTTGAGTACGATATTATGCTCTTCTTTGGTCGAGTCTAATCTATCCTGCAATTCCTGAATGGTCAGTTGCTTTCGGCCGACTCCAATGGTTTGAATATCTTGTTTAGATAGTATATCCTGGAGACGTTTTTCATACTCTCGTGTTTGTTCCAACTCACTACGTACTGTTACAAGGTGTTTGTTGCCGGCCTCGGCAGTTTCCTTAGCCACCAAATTATCAAAAGCATTGCTGGCCTCTTGTTTTCGATTCTCCAGATGTTCCTTTAATATTCTTGATAGCTCGGTTTTCCGTGAAAGTTCCGGATTCGTAGGGGACAATGTCTGCCTGGCAACAATGAGCTCTTGTTCCAATTGCGTAATATTTTGCGTGAACGCCACGACCGCAGGATCTTCATTTATATAATCCCGCCTCATCTTCAGCAATTCCTCGGCCGGGATGGCCTGCTCTCTGGTGCGTTCAAGTAATTGGACTTGAGCTTCGAGTTTAATTCTATCAGCCTCGACACCTGTAAGTGTTTCCAACAGACTCGCAACACGCTGCAGCATCATGTCCTGTCGACCTTCCAATGCAACAGACCCATATTCCTGCCCCAACTGGTAGATCGTCTGGCGGGCGTTTTCAATCCTTTCGTAAAGAATGTCACGCCTGTTTTCCAGGATAGCAAGGTTTCGGTTCTCACCCTCATCCGAACTGACAACTTCAATCCCCATATATGCCTGAATAAAGGAATCCACAATCTGCTTTGCTTCCTCAATATTTGTGCTTTCCATATTGATTTTTATCAGTTCATTACGACGGTCTGCAGCAACAACAATGGTCCCATCATCAACAATAGCTTGTTTCAACTTCATTGCCGGTTCTGTTTTAGTTTTTGTACCCAATAATTTCTGCTTCCACTTTGAGACCGGATCGGTTGGTTCATCTTTAAAGAAAGACAGATTCTGATCTACCAAATCGTCTGCAACTTTCTGCACCACTGCGTTGCTGGTGATCTTTTCTGCCTGAGTATTCATAAAGCTTTCATAATTTGATATTACCCCTCTGTCCTGTTCACCGCTCAGGATGTCCGCTAAAATGGGGGCAACTCTTATCGCGCCGGTTACATTGTATACAGGTTTGACCACAAGCCATATAGCTGGCAGCCCTGTTCCGCACACTAATAAGAATATCAGTAATACAATGTACCAGCGACGAAGAATGCCGGCTACCATATCCGACGTAGCCTCATCACTTTGTTCAGGTGGAATTTGCATATTAACAATTTCTTGCCCAACCACCGGATCTTGAATTTTATCTAATTCGTTCATTTCTATTACTCCTAACAATATTGATTTGTGATTTTAATCAGGTTTCGAGCTTCATTTTGCAATCTTTCACAAAAAGGCCCGCCACAAATGATTCTTCACCTCCCCTGTCGTGAAATTATTATTGCTTTTTCTTTGGTTGGAAGCACCGTGAGTTTTGCCAAAAGCCAAAGCTCGCCAACTACCGCCGCAAGAGCTAATGGCATCATCGCATACCCACCAAAGTCATGGAATATTTGTTCCCAATACTCACCTTCAAGAATAGTGAAAAACACCGCTGTAACTGCCAATCGAACAGTGTTACACAGCAAGGCAATAGGCAGGCTTGAAACCAGAATGACCAGCTTTTCCCACCAGGTTCGTTGTACCAGTAGAACAACCAGTCCACTAATGACAAAAAAGGCGGTAATCATTCTCAAGC
Source organism: Sedimentisphaerales bacterium (assembly GCA_049644065.1). Taxonomy (GTDB): domain Bacteria; phylum Planctomycetota; class Phycisphaerae; order Sedimentisphaerales; family Anaerobacaceae; genus JAFGPJ01. Next base: position 11,606 of record JBARRE010000274.1, read on the forward strand.
CGTTGCAAGCTTCAAGCACCGCAACACTAACGTTACCCATATCAATGGTATGGCCGTCCTGTGTGACTGCATATCCTATCACCTCAAGGCAGAAGACCGCCGATGAAGTAGCCCAACGCTGCAGATTCAAGCCGACATTATGCTGGATGACGTTCGGCAGGGGCAGCATCAAACACAGAAACAATAATATTAGAGATATCTTCCGGAAAAGCTTCCAGCCAAATAACAGTAATATCAAAGCAGCAATACTCAAGACTACGGATAGTCTTTCTGCGGAACTGTACATTAAGAAAAGCCCGAAAAGTCTGACTGCCTGGGCCCCCGCGAAAGCAAACAAACCCCAGATAGAGGGCTTGATAGGACAACGGGCGATATCACGACGCCTTGACCAAAGGATATAAACAGCCAGAAAAGGAACCAGAAGACCAGAGGAATATTCATCGCTTTGTTGCCACAATTCCGAAAGCTCAACAAGGCCGGGCCAATAAGACCAAAGAAACGCGATACAGACAAGACCTGAAGCCAGGAATGCCAGAATGTTCTTTCTGCTCAACCATGTCCAATTCGGAAATTTTTCGGAAATTTTGTCAATCGGTTGCAATACGAACTGCAATCTACTCGCATTATTTTTCACAACCATTGAGGCGAGATCGACAACACGTCTTAACACTCCCTCGGATTCGAATGATATAGATTTCTCTTCCACAACGGCATTATCTCGAACCACTCCATGATAATCGACCACACATCTTTGGATTTGACAATTTGAGCCTACTTTTGCGTCATCCCATAGCACACTATTTATTACAACGCTATCTTTATTAATAGCAGTATTTTTCCCAAGAATGGCCGGCCCGAGAACAACCGCCCCGCTTGATACTGTTGCACCGTCCAGAATAACTACCGGCCCATCAATTCTTGCTTTAGGATCAACCTTTGCATTTACTGCCAACCACACATTTTTCGAATCGGTACTATTAAGGGGCTTCAAATCCGCATTCATTTTTGGCACATCTTCAAGGCAACTGGAAACGGCACATAAGTATTCCTGCCGATTCCGAAAATTCCCGGCATGATATGGCAACTTTGCGGCATGAATTGTTCTTCCGGCATGGAGCATTTTAGGAATCAAGCCTTCTTTGATATCAAAATAGCCTGCCTTTGGAATATGTTCCAGGATACCCGGATTACAAACATAAATTCCAGACGCCTCGCCCATATCTGTATTGTTTCGACAACATGGATTCAACATCACAGTTAAATCAGATTGACCATCACGGTGTGCCTTTATCAGTACGTCGATTTCCGGAGGACACACTATACCGGCGGGAAATACTATGAGTAATTCTTCAGTTCCATCGCTGACAGCCTCACGAATACATCCTGCAGTACCCAGCGGTAATGTTTCATCAAAAAAACTCAACGCCAAACGATCATCAGTAAGATTCCTTTTGTCGAGTAACGCACTTACACCACTACCACAAATAACTGCCTGTTTTATACCCTGATCGGCTATATGGCTGAGCAGGCGTTCCAGTACAGGTTTTCCCGCTACCGGCCATAGAGCTGTGGGCAAACGTGATGCGAGCGGACATCGACCGAAGTCACGACTTCCTACAAGTATAATAGCTTTGGCAATCTGCATTTAGATACTTTCGGCCCTGTCGACATCAAACAAACTGTTTCAACGGCGTTTTCCTCAGAATAAATGTTATCAGCGACGAAATAGACAATACTAAAAACAACAACAACAATGGATGCTGTATAGCTATACCAAATTGATATATAGGAACCAATACCAAGGGATGAATAAGATAAATGCCATATGATAACGATGCTAAATTCGCCGAAACCGGATCCAACTTGCCTCGCCAATGCAATGCAGAACAGAATATTACCAAAGAAGCAAAGTATCGAATCCCAAATTTGCTGCCGTAACCCAACCATGTCCCATGGCTTAACCGGTCAAACACCATACATGCCGCACATGCTGCCATCGTAGAAAGAATTATGAACATGAAATACTTTTTCCTGTCTTCGGTTCTCTGCAAAATCTTGATCCGGCCAATGGCAAAACCAAGAGGTATTGCCGGCAATCCCAGAATCCATTGAGCCAGTGGTGTTGGAGGGAGAAGCCGGGACTGGATAACTGAACAGCCAAATATACATAAAGCCCCGATTGAAATTGCAGTTATAATAGTATATGAGTCATGAAAACCTAATATTCTTCGATGTATTGAAGCGAGAAATAAAGCGGCAACGAAAGCAAAAGGTAAAAACCATAGATGTGATCGAGTTCCGGTCAAAAGCATCGTCGGAGAAAAAACATCTGAAAATGATAAGTTCTCATAAACCATTTTCACCAATCCTAGCCCACCATATATGATCGACCAAAACAACCACGGTTTAAGAAGACGCTGCGCCTTTCGTCTTGCCACCTTGGCGATGCCGTATGGTTCAGGTTTGTTTACAACAAAGGCACAATAACTCAGCAACAGAATAATAAAACCAGCCACACCAATGCTCCGCGGAAACCATTCATGAGTATGAAAGGAGGCAACGCAGAACGCAGAGACAATACGCAACCGTTCTATATTGGCTATCCGGGGCTGTCGTCGGGATACAACTGCCGGCTTGACTCCGGCTATTGAATGATACACCGTTTTAATAGTTTGGTTTTCAACAAGTGAGTTCAATTCATTGCTTCCAAAAATACAACAATAAAAACATATTTAATATACATTTAAGAGCGGCTCGCCATTTCTGCGAGGATTATCAGCAATTGCTCAGCCACCTTTTTCCTGCCCTGGCTATTAAGGTGTCCACCATCTTCGGTGTATTCAGACGCCATGAAATTGACTTTTTCCGCCCCTTTGATTGCATAACATCTAAAACCGTCCGGATTGATCGATTCTATCAGGGCCAGATCGAAGAAAGGCTCCGTTTTAGAATAAGTATTCCTTAACAACTTATTATAACTCTGGCGCATCATGTTATCGTCCAGAACGCCTGGTTTGCCAATTAACGACTTAACTGTCTGTTTCAGATTTCTCTTGGCCCCCTTTGGCACCGAACGTATCGGAACAGTTACGTGCAGGAACTTTGTATCGGGATATCGGTCCTTCAATTTTTCCAGCGAGGCGCTATAACCATCGAAGATTTCCTGCGGATCCGAATCCCGCATAATATCAACATAGCAGAACTTGAAAAACGCCATATCGACGTTGCTCCCGACGCCGGTATCCATTATTTCCCCAAAGCGTTTTATCTTCGAGGATGGATCCGTATTCATACCTACCTGGGAATGAGCAAAAACAGGTTGGTCAAAAGCCGCAGGTTCGCGTGCCTCAATGACGTTGAGTTTTATACCGTCTCGCTCGTTTATGATATCCGTGATTCCATCAATAATGTTGTACCCGACTGATTGATGCCCGAAGAATATCTTCTTCTCAGCAAGTTTCGCCCAATATTCTCCGGGTACATCATCAATCGACGGCAGTGTTATTTTATTGGCGTCTGTCCTTGTTTTTATTCTTGTTATAACCATTGTCAAAATCCCAACAGCCAATAAGCCTGCTGCAGCTATGAAGATATGAAGTGCCCTGACTTTCATGTAATGAATCAACCGATTCCGAGCTGTTTCTTCACCGCCGCAATTTGCTCGGCCGGGAAAGGTTCCGCCAGCCTGGCTAATCCCTGCTCTCTTGTCATGCACCCGATGCGAACCAATTCAGCTATCTCATAAGCATAAGGATTGACGCCGAACTGATCCAGGTGGACCTGGTTAGCCAGAGCATTCAACAGGCAGTTGGTGGAGTTGGCGTCTGTGTCATCGGGCTTTTTCCATCCGTATTTGTCCGCAGTCTCATAAATCACATCCTCATCGTAGTCTGCAAACGCCAGCGGATTTATGCTATACGGAAAATCATCTACCTTGTCAAAGTGCCTTTGCTCCAGGAAAAACGGTTTGATAATATCACCCAATCGATCGGACAGAGGACGCAGCAAGGCTTCCTGCATCGTTCTTATCATCTGGGGATTTGTTTTAACCACTGCCGTAGCCATCGGCGCCTGACCCGGTGACATCCCGAATATAAGAAAGGGAATCTCCTGCTCGATAGTAAGCCTGAAACCGATAAATCGTACCAGAGAAATGCAGCTTGTGCATATACTGGACGCCCTTGCCATCGCCTTGGCTGAGTACATATCTTCGGATATGGAGGCCAGAACAATCTTTTTCATACTCTCGAAGCCCGGCATTACCGTCAAATGATCCACGTTAATATTGCTCAGGACAGCACGGATATTCCGCTTGGCCCTGTCCGACTGAAACCAGTTGTCAAAGGAGTACGCCAGGAGCCTCAGATCGTACCGCTCCTGCAACAGATGGAGGGTATATGTGCTGTCTTTGCCCCCGCTGTATGCCACCAGGCAATCATAACTGCCTTTGCCTTTGTTCTGCTCAATAAGCTTTTGGAATCTGGCTTCATATTTGCCCCTGATGGTGTGCTGTTGATCCAGACTCTTCGCCGAGCGGCAAAAGTTACAGATACCATCGTCATCAAACCGGATCCCTATAAAACGTTCGTTCAACACACATTTTTTACACGTCTGCATAAAACTACCACCTACTCCTTTTATGTACTGCTCACATTTACACATGCGGCTGCAAACGAATCTACAACCGCGCGAATTTGCTGAAATGATATGACTAATGGCGGCTCGACCATCAGGACAGATGAATTGCCAAAAGCCGGTACCACTATAATTCCCTGCCGGATCATTTCTTTTGCCAGTTCGAGTGCTATCTTGCCACTTTGCGTTTCTATTCCAATCAAAAGACCCAAACCGTCGGCAGACCGCAGAATATTCGGGTATTCACCAACATAATCTCTGAACGAACGCAGAAGCATCTTGCCCTTTTCTGCACAGTCGGCCAGCAGACTACCCCGTTGTATGTACCGGATTGTTGAAAGACCCGCCCGGCAGGCAAGTACATTACCGGCAAAAGATGACGCTGACATCGGAAAACTTAAACCGAATCTCTTCCAAAGATGACTCTTGGCAACGACCGCCCCTGTTGGAATCAATCCGCCACCTAAGGATTTGCCAAGAACGAGTATATCAGGCACTACATTATAATGTTCACATGCGAACATCCGGCCTGTTTTGCCAAATCCGGTTTTTATCTCATCCAATATCATAATGAGGTCGTGTTCGTCACACAGCTTCCGCACATTTTGAAGATAGCCATTCGGGGGCAAGAGTATACCCGCTTCGTGTTGAATCGGCTCGATCAAGACTGCTCCGGTATCCGCTGATATTGACTGCTTCAGGGCTTCGATATCACCAAAAGGAACGCTGATAAAGCCAGGCAAAAGCGGCTGAAAAGCCCTCTTGAAAGAAGGGATACCCGAGGCTGTAAGCGCACCAAATGTATGACCGTGAAAAGACTTTTGCGCTGTTATGATTGTTTTTCCGCCCCTGTGAAGTCTGACTAACTTAATGGCACAGTCTATGGCTTCAGATCCGCTGTTAAGGATAAAGGAGCAGCTAAGTTCACCGGGCGTAATGTTCTCGATACACTCAGCCAATCTAACCTGAATTTCACTAATGAGCGGCTTTGTCAATAATTGCTGCTCTTTCAACTGGTCCGTGAGAGACTCGATAATATCCGGATTATTGTGCCCTAAGTTGAATAAACCGTACCCTCCGACACAATCTATATAAGTATTACCCTCCGAATCGGTTATTGTAGCTCCCCGGGCTCCTACAGCGATTTTGTTCAATCCCAGTTTGTTCAAGAATGAAGGATATGCCGGATTGATAAGGCGCCCGTAAGACTCGATCAAATTCATATCTTTGGATAATTCTATTCCGTTTGCCATAAGATTGTGAGTAGTATCTCCCGTTAACCTGAGATGCCCGCTTCGGCCTTTGCTTTGAGTTGCTTCTTGTCGATTTTACCGTTCGGCGTTTTGGGCAGACTGCCCATAAACTCGATATATTTCGGAACCATGAAGGTTTCCATATTTGCGGCACAGTATTTCAGCACCTGCTTTTCAGGCAGCTCAACATCCGGTGCCGGCACAATATAGGCCTTAATTGCCTGGCCGAAAATCTCGTCCGGCACTCCGATGACCGCCACTTCCGCAACACCTTCCATACTGGAAATATTATTCTCCACTTCCTTGGCGCTTATCCGCTCGCCCTTGCTCTTAATCATGTCATCTTTTCTGCCCAGAAAATATAGAAAGCCCCGCTCATCCTGGCGGAAGTAATCGCCGGAATGGAGAATTCTCCCGCCTGGATATTGCCCGTCTCGGTAGGTTCTGGCTGTCATTTCCGGATCTGCCCAGTAGCCCTGCATTACGTTCGAGCCTCTTATAATCAACTCTCCTGTTTCACCCGGGGGGACCTCGCTGCCATTTTCATCGACGACAAAGACTTCGCAGTTCGGCATCGCTTTACCGACAGACGAAGGTATTCGGTCCAGCTCTTCGGGCGGCAGATAACTGACCCGCTTGCACTCGGTCAATCCGAACATTGAAATCATGGTCACCTGAGGGAACATGTCCCTGAGCCTGCGAATGTGCTCAACCGGAAGTGCCGCTCCGGTGTTGGTCATGTACCGAAGCGTGCTGAAATCGTATTTTCTCAAATCCTGTAGCTTCAGTAGCATAGCAACAATCGTAGGTACGATGGGAAATCCGGTCACCTTCTCCTGAGCGATCCGCTCCAGAATGCTGTGAAGGTAGAGGAAGGACTTCTCCAGAACGATTGTGCCGCCAAACATGAAGGCCATGATAACCTGGTAGAGGCCATAGTCGAATGAAAGGGGCAAGACATCCAGGATAATATCATCTTCAACGTTTCCTATATACTGAATGATACTTCGTGCCGCTGAGATCATGTTATGGTGCGTTGACATGACGCCCTTGGGCTCACCTGTGGAACCTGATGTATAAATAAGAGTGGCCAAATCCACATCGATACATCGAGGTAACCGGCAGTCCTTTTCCCCATCTGCGATTTTGTCGACAAAGTCTGAACATATTTCGTCCCAGCCCAGCGAAGACTTCGAAAGCTGTTCCGGGATTCGTTTCGTCGGCCCAACCCATATTAACTTACGGTCCCCGGGCCCTTCGCCCAACGCGTCACTCACTACTCTGGCTTTGCTTGTATGGGTAATCAAAATGTTGGCGCCGGAATTCTCCAGGATATAGCGTAATTTTGCGCCCTTGAGCGAGCCGGCTAATATGATAAAGACACCGCCGGCTTTCAAAATGCCATACAACGAAATTACGGTTTCGGCAGAATTATCCAGGAGCACGGCGACTCTATCCTGTCGGCGAACTCCAGCATCCAGCAAAGCTGTAGCCAAATAGTCGGCACGTTGGTCAAGGGCCTTGTAAGTCCAGCGCTGCTCGCCACACACGAGGGCTATCTTGTCCGGAAAATGCCGAGCGGAGCGAGAGAGCCAATCGTGAACCAAAGTGGGATCAAATTTATACATCTTATTATCCTTTAGCACCAACATGCTTGTTTAGAACAATGTATATATGAATGGGGTTAAAGCTGAGCCTTGTGTAAGAATGATCAAGGCCCCCAGAATAAGCAGGAAAGCAATTATTGGGATTAGCCACCATTTCTTTCGAACTTTAATAAATGACCACATTTCCTTTACGACAGATATCTTGCTCATGACGTCTTCGTCCTCCAATATTTTTTACAAGCGTGCCAAGAACACAAGTCCAACCAATTTCAATATACTCACTCAAACAACTATTTGGCCTTTCGCCTTCGCAACCTATTGATGATTGTCAGAACTGTCTTTCGTAATCACTTCTGTCCTTTTTTACTTCCTTTTTCGGTATCCAGTAACTTCCCGCATCGTCACTGAATTCGAGATCAAGAAAGTCTTTGCCCAAAAGCCTTATTGACAGGCCAATTGGCGTAACGATTAGATAGAATAAAACGCTCAAAATAATCCTGGTCATGACCCAGCCCATAATAATAGCCAGAGTCATCCATGCCTTATGAATGGGCTTCAGTAACATCGGCCTGCCAAGACCAACGAGCAGAAAGGCCATGGCAACAACAAAAAGCCATGGGTAATGACCAGTTGAGCGCCACCAGGATAGTCCCCCCAGCAGACCCAGAAATATTCCAATGACCAGGCTAAACTTCCGAAGCTCTTTCTTGTTGCTCTTAATGTCTTTGATTTCGTCGGCGATCATGAGCGTATCCTAATCCAATTCAAATTCCTTGAGCCAATCGGTGTCATCCGCCAGCGGCTTCTGATCCTTCTTGTCCAGAAGAAGACTCCCCATAATCAAGTAATCCATGTCTGTCCTCATAAAACACTTGTAAGCATCGTTGGGACTGCAAACAATTGGTTCCCCGCGGACGTTAAATGATGTGTTTATGATCACAGCACAACCATACTTCTCGTTGAGTTTTGCTATCATCTCGTGATACAGAGGATTCGTCTCGCGACTTACTGTCTGCACGCGGGCCGAATAATCAACGTGCGTAACTGCCGGTATGCTTGAGCGGATGGCGTGAAGTTTGTCCAGCCCGAAAAGTTCTTCCTCTTTTTTGGTCATCTGTCGACATATTTCCTTCTTGACCGGTGCGACCAGCAACATATAGGGGCTCGTTGCTTCGAGATCGAAATATTGAGAGGCCTTCTCCTCTAATACGGACGGTGCGAACGGACGGAAGCTTTCACGAAACTTGATCTTCAAATTCATCACTTCCTGCATTTTCGGCGACCGCGCATCACCAATTATTGACCGGGATCCCAAAGCTCTCGGCCCAAATTCCATTGGTCCCTGGAACCAGCCGACGACCTTTTGTTCCGCTATTAGGTCAGCTATTTTTTCAGCAATTGTCTCCTGACTCAGCCTGGTATAAGGTATATCTTTGCCTTGGAGATATTTCAGAATATCATCGTCCTTGAAGTCCGGTCCTATGTATGAACCACGCTGGAGGTCTGTTTCGTTGTCCACTTTTCTGCCGTTCTCAAGATACTGGTGCCAAACAAACAACGCAGCACCCAAAGCGCCTCCGGCATCACCTGCAGCAGGCTGGATCCACATCTTCTCAAATGGACCCTCCCGCAAAATTCTGCCGTTTGCGACACAGTTTAGCGCCACACCACCGGCCAGACATAAGTTTTTCTGGCCGGTGACTTCATGAATGTGTCGGCTCATGCGGAGCATCACTTCTTCCACTACCTCCTGGACGGAACGAGCCAGGTCCATATCCCGTTGAGTCAGCAACGACTCCCGCTTACGCGGGGGACCGCCGAAGAGTTTTTCAAACTTCGCATTGGTCATCGTAAGACCGGCACAATAGTTGAAGCACTTCATATTAAGTCTGAATGAACCATCTTCTTTCAGATCCATTAGCTCATTTAGTATTAAATCCTTGTACTTGGGTTCGCCGTACGGGGCCAAACCCATTACCTTATACTCACCTGAATTAACCTTGAATCCGGTGTAATATGTAAATGCTGAATACAATAAACCGATAGAGTGCGGGAACTTAATCTCCCCGAGAACCGTGATATTGTTATCCTTGCCGAGTCCATAGCTGGTCGTTGTCCACTCGCCAACACCGTCTATTGTGAGAAACACAGCCTCATGGAACGGCGACGGGAAGAAGGCGGAAGAGGCATGCGACTCGTGATGCTCGGGGAATAGAATAAGGCCGTCATAACCGAGTTCTTTGGAAATGACTTCCCTTATCCACACCTTCTGTTTGATCCATAATGGCACCGCCTTCACGAATGACCTGATTCCACGAGGTGCATAAGCCAAATATGTCTCCAAAATGCGTTCGAATTTAATGAAGGGTTTGTCATAAAAAGCAACGTAGTCCAAATCTTTGCTTTTCAAACCACTGTTTTCCAGGCAATAACCTATCGCATTCTTTGGAAAGGAGAAATCGTGTTTCTTCCTCGTGAATCGCTCTTCCTGGGCGGCACTGACTATTCGGCCGTCTTGCACTAAACAGGCAGCGCTGTCATGGTAAAACGCGGATATACCGAGAATGTTCACAGGCTTGCCTCCTTGGAAATTATCTCCTTTGCTATTCTCACGCCCAAAAGACAATGTGTAAATTCGGAAATATGACGGCTGCCATGCTCTCTACGAAGTTCTATGAGGTTATTTAGTCTATCAGGATTTTCTCGCTCTCTACAAAAACATCACAATTCCTGAGTATTGACTGATGCATCTCTTCCGGTAGAGGAGACCTAATATATTCAGGGTGAATTATTGGAATAGTGATGATAATCAATTTGATATTGTTCTTCTTGCATGAAGAATACATCCATTCAATAAGACAACTGGCTAATTGGACCTTATATTCGGTCAATTCCTCCGTTGGAATTGCATATTCTGTGGCTAACCGCTCCTCCGTCTTTGAACGTGACAATTTCTTATAATAACTCCATGTGGTATTGAATAGAAGATTATAGAAATAAGAGTTCTCGCCTAAGAAACAAACGAACGGCAAGCCATATATGTAATTCTGAATTCGCACGCCCGGCAAGTGTTCTTTTCTTTCGACGCTTAATTTGCCATTATTCAACCCAAATAATCCCGCTTTGACATTGTCTTCAAAGTCATTTGCATAGAAAGCTAAAACGACATAGTCAGGTTTGTAGTTTATTGCTTCATTTTCGAGTAAGACCAACTCCTCCGCAGTGCTAAATCCGCTGATCCCCATGTTATACACCTGCGCTTTGTACCCACGGTCCGAGAGGTATTTCTCAATAATAGCTGAATAGGTGCAATCCTGCCGGACTTCATATCCCTGGGTATGTGAATTACCAAGCGTGATGATACGAAGCACGTCAGGAGGCTTGTCGTAACTGAAGTCGTAAGAACTTCGGAAACCTTGTTTGTTGGTTGTGAACTTCCATGATCCGTCAACACTGGTATGCCAGAACTCCGAATTCGGCCTCATCCTCCGGATCCGATATTCCCCGTATTTGGCATCAGTATGATAACGAGGGAAAAGAACCATCGTGTCTTTCTTAAGAATGCGAATAACTCCCTCAGCAGCAATACAACAAAGCAATATTGAAAACAGAGCTATCCCCATGTTCACAACATATTTCCTGATTGTTCTCTTAGGTTTCTGCGTTTCGCTCTTCATAATTGTCTACTCCCTGCCGCTGATGTATATAATGTCCCATTCAGAGAGTTACATTGCATCCTACTTTTTGCCAAGTGCCAATAAATTGGCTACTTCGCGTCAACAGACTCAAGCACCATTTTCGTATCTCGCTCTCCTCCACTCTCTGGTTCCAGTTCGGGCGGCATATCCGGCAGGTCACGTTTGCCGTCGGCGTTGAAGTCCCCTCGCTGATAGGCGGCTATGTCGATTGTCGACCCTACCGGACCCCCTGAGGCGCTGAGTTTAGCACCGGGACTGCCGGCGGTTAAGCGAAGATCCAGTGACAAGTCGCGATTCTGTCCCCAGTTACAGATCAGGCTGGGCTTGAGCGGCTTGGCCCGAAGCGCGGGCGAGACAGTAATCGTCTCTTTTTTGCGATTCGTGACCTTCCGGCCAACACCGTCGAAATCCACCTCGACAGTGTCGCCCACCTTGAAGGACCCGGTGTCGCCTCCCAGATAGAATGTGTCGCGCGAACAGTCAACGATCCGTCGGAAGTCGAGCACAGAGAAAACTTTAGGCGCATTGCGGAATCCGGGATCGCCGTATACGCTGTGGCGATCATAACCGGTGGCTCTCTGGTATTCCTGGAAATTCCGGTGCCATCCCTTGTCGGATACGACAACGGTCTTCTTGGTCAGGCGGGGAGCATTGTAAAGCAAATTGCGGTCTCCAACGTAGCCCTTCACACCACGGACAGGGAATATACAGCTTGCGTCGCCTGTCATGAAGATATTCTCCTGTACATCATAGTTATTGCCGCGGAGGTTCATGCAGCCATAGCCGGCGAAGGCGATGGTGTTGTTGTGGACACGGTAGTTGTCAGCAGCTAAGATTACGGAATAGGCTGCAGAGCCGAGAATCATGTTGCCCTTCAATAGACCATCGGAGGTACTTGCCATCATCATCGACTGCCCGCCGGCGATTAGCAAATTGTCAATGAAACGGACGTTCTTGACGTCATTATAGATCTGGATGTTGTCGGGGTGGCCCCACAACAAGTGATGGTGGATGTAGTTGCGGCGTACATCAACTTCAGTCGAATTAAACGAGACGATGAGCCCGTCTGTCGTGTTATAGGCAATTTCGTTCTCCTCTACGGTCATGTCTGTGGTCGTGTGCAGACCGACACCGTAGGCATTGTGCATGGAGATACTGTGTCGGACAGTCACACCCTTGACACTGCGAAGTAAGACCCCTATAAAACTGTGGCTGTGCAATATACAATTGCTGATGACAACGTTCTCGGATTGCATGACCTCAATGCCATTTTTAGCACCCGCGACGATCTCCAACCCGGAAATTGAGACGTGCTTTGCGCCGCGAACACTGAGGACCGGTCGCGACTCGCGAGGGGCCTCGACGATGTCCAGGTCCGCCAATTCCGCCGGCTGGAAGTAGACCTGGAACTTGCCACCCTCTTCCTGGACGGCCCATTCGCCGGGCGAATCGATCAGGCTCGGGTGGTTCTGCAGGTAATACCGGTCATCCGCTTTAAGCTGCATCCAGTCGGTCGTGCGTACGACGGTGAGTTTGCCGTTCGCGCGGTCCACCGAGGCCACCGGCAAAGTGAAAAACACATTGCCGGTCATTGCCCAGACGTAGGCTTCCTCCGCAACAAGATCGTGACCGAGCGTCTTTAGGTTCTTGGTATCAGTGATCGTCAGATCGTTGGCGTCCGTGGCACGCCACCAACCCTCGTTCGGCTCGCGCGCTATCGGCTGCGGTCGGTAGGCCACCAACAGCCGGTCAGGTTTGAAATCCAGCGCTGTTACGTACACGTTGTCCCGGTGCTTCTTCCATCCGGTTATTGGTACGGCGCCGGAAAGAACGACACGCTCTCCATCGGCCGCCTTGAGCGACACTGGTTTGCCCGGCTCTCCCCCCGGTACACGGACCGATTCGCGATAAAGCCCTTCGCGAACTATCACAGTATCCCCGGCTTTGACGACATTCAACGCCTCAGCAATGGTCTTTAACGGCAGGGCTTGCGAGCCATCGGCAGCATCGGCCTGCGATCCGGCATGCACGTAAATCTCGCGAGCGACACCGACGCCGGCGACCACAGCCAAGATAAGAAATGTCATAAATACATGTTTCATAACTAATGAATAATTAAATTTAAGGACAAGCATTTAACTTAATTCTCCTATTCAAGTGTCGGCGGTAATTGCCTGAGATGTTTTGTTGCATTGAATTTGGCATTGAAATCTCTTATAGCTCTATTGACTTGTTCCTCGGACAGATTCATACTTTCACAGACTTGTTCAGTAGGAATTTTGTTTTGCCACGCATAAAGTAGAAGATCGAGTTTTTCGTAGGGGATGCGAAAATAGAATTCCTCATCGCTTACTTGAAAACTCCACGTGTCGGGACTCGGAGCTCTTTCTATGATTTCACGAATTACTCCAAGGTATTCCGAAAGTTGATATACCTGGGCTTTATAGAGATGACTGAGCGGTTCAATATCCACTCCGCCATCTCCGTATTTTACAAAGAATCCTTCCAGGACTTCAGTTTTGTTGGTTGTGCCGCATACAATGTAATTCATCATTTCCGCATAATAATAAAGATGCATCATCCTGGTTCTTTGTTTGGAATCGGTGGCGGCTACTATTCCATTGAGCGATTTTTTGTTGAGTCTTGCCGATTTCACATTACCTTTGCCATCGTCAATTTTCAGAGTAAAGAAGTTAAAGGAATCTTTGGAGAGCAAGTCGGCCGGCAGAGTGATTTTCGACTTGGACTCACTGTCATATTCGGGAAAGACTTCTCTTATCACATCATCTCTCTTACGATAGGTCCCAAAAGCTTCGAGTGTAGGTGTTATGTCAACCATCTCTGTTTCTATACCCAGGTTTTGGGCATGTTTGGCTGCATATTCAGCACTTACGGGATTGGATTCTTTCTCAGGAAGAATCAATCCAAACACTTTGTCTTTACCCAGTGCTTTGACACAAAGAGCGGCACATAAAGCAGAATCGATACCGCCGCTCAGTCCGACTACAATACCATCACGCTTAATATCGCGCAATTCCTGCTGAATGAATTCGCAAATACGTTCAACCTCGCTTTTACTGTCAAGTTTGAGAATATCTTTGTGAAACTCCATAAAAATCTCCAAAACACAGAATACGGCTGCAAGTCACAGATTACGAGCGATGGCTATTCACCTTTAACTTACGGCCCTTAAAGCCTCAGATCTCCTGTCAACAATAAGGGCGGGAGTAACAGAATCAGCAGATCCCTCTGGGAAATCCTGAACAAACTGACGATGAATGAGTTGAGAGGACAAAACACCTACGAGCGCCATGCTGTCGATTTCACTCGGATTGTCAACCGTCTGAGCTTTTCGCAACAGCTTCGTTACCTTGCCGGCATCAAACAAACCGGCCCTGCTCAGTGACTTCTCCGACAATGCTTCTTTTGTATATTCAGTCGTCCTCTCATTTAGAAGACTTTGCTTTATGGGAGCACGGTAAGGATTCTTCGGACGACTGGTAATCTCTTTGGGCAGGATTCCTTCAAAAGACTTCTTAAGAATATGCTTTTCATTCAACCCCAATATTTTCCATTTGGCAGCCACCCTCGCCATAAAATCCATCACACGTGCATCCAGAAACGGCAGTCTTATCTCCACCGAATGAGCCATTGCGACCCGGTCCCCCTGCGATGAAAGAAGATAATTGCTCATAAAAATCGCCATCTCCAGATACTGGGCCCGGGAAAAATCATCCGCTCGTTCAAAACCTTCCGGAAGACTTTGCCGGACCTGCTCATAACCGTCGTATTGCCCGATAGCATCGTTTAGCTCTTGTGAAAAGAATGTCTTGATCCTGCTTGTATTCTCCCACCTGATAAAGTGTGAGAAAATCGGATCATCAATCTTATCAAGGCCTTTGGCGAAAAATGATTGCAATGTGCGTTTGAGCCTTGGATTGTCGAATATATATGGATAAAGCTGGCCGATAAGTTCCGCCCGGCTCTGTGAGTCCGGATATTTCGCCAGGAACCTCCTGACCTTGGCCTCGCGAAAGATGTTGTAACCACCGAAGATCTCGTCCGCACCCTCACCGGTAATCACGACCTTATAACCGCTCTTGCGCACTACATCCGAGAGCAAGAACAATGGAACAGGCCCGGTCCTTAAGAGCGGCTTTTCACAGTGCCACAGGCATTCCGAGAGTGATGCTCCGATTTGTTCGTTTGTCGCTTTAAGGTCTGTGTGATTGACGTTAAGGTACGAAACCATTAGATTTTGATACTCACCTTCATCAAAGCCATCACTATCAAAACGTATACCAAACGTCCGGACGTCCTTATTGAAGTTTTTCACCACCAAAGCAGTAGTCCCGGAAGAATCGAGCCCGCCGCTGAGGTAGCAGCCAACAGGGACATCAGCCCGTAGACGAATCCTGACTGCGTCCTGCAGCAGTTCCTGGACATGTCGGCAAATTTCCTGTGGAGATAAATCTGACTGTTCGGCACGAGAATACAAAGGAATATCCCAGTATTTCCTGATGGTGACCTTACCGCCAGATACCTTAATATAATGTCCGGGCGGCAATTCATATATGTCCTTGAAGACCGTTCGCGGAGTTAAAGTCGTCCAGAACGTAAAAATTTGATCCATTGCTATCGGATCGATCTGGCGAGAGATATTCTCGTTCGTAAATATCGACTTGATTTCAGAAGCAAAAATCACAGTATTATTGAGAACCGTGTAATACAACGGCCGAATACCAACCCGGTCCCGTGCCAGAAACAGCTCCTTTTTCTTCGCATCCCAAATCGCTATAGCAAATTGACCGTTCAACTGTTTCAGACAATCCGGTCCCTGCTCTTCATATAGATGGAGCACTACCTCGGTATCGGATGTCGTGTAGAAGCGGTACCCTTTTTGCAGCAGGTCTTCTTTCAACTCCGGGTAGTTGAAGACTTCTCCGTTATAGACGATCCAGAGGCTTTTGTCTTCATTATGAATCGGCTGCACACCGGAGGACAGATCGATGATGCTCAGCCGGGCGTGACCCAGGCCCACATGGTCGTCAAGATAGACTCCGGTTTCATCCGGCCCGCGATGGCAAAGAGCACCTATCATCCTCTTGATATTATTCAAGGACACACCATCCGGACCATTTATATGGCAGATACCAGCTATTCCACACATGATAAAAATCAGACGCTTTGAAAAACAACCCTCCTCGAACTCTCCTCTAAATCTACGCTTATGCGGCGGAACTTGCATCCATTTTCCGGTCAATGAACCGGGCAATATTCTGCAAGCTGTCCATGTTGTCCGGCACAAGCTCATCATCCTCTACACTTAAGCCATAAGTCTCTTCGAGGAAGAACACCAGCTCCAAAATCCCGGTGGAATCGATGATGCCCTCCTCCATAAATGAAGTGTCATCCTTGAGTGCTTCACCGTCTCCAAAAAGAAAATTTTCTACTACAAATTCCCTGACTTTAACAGAATTGTCCATATTACCCTCTTACCAAATTGTGTTTTCAACTAAGAAACCGTTGTAAACTGTACAAATTAAAAATATCGATGTCAAGAAAAATCCTCTCTGCTTATTTTTCATTACCCGCCTTCTCAAGTTGTTTCGTATCGGTCGATTGCCACGCCTTTTGAATAAGGCCGGACAAGTTTCTCGCCGGATTGCCCCCGACAAAAGCTCCGGCGGGGACATCTTTCGTCACTACCGAACCGGCACTTATTATGGCGTTGTCCCCTATCTCCACTCCAAATAGAATTATCGAGCCTGTACTTATCCATACGTTGTTTCCGATCGTGGTCTTTTGCCTTTGCTTTGCAGCCTGTGGCGGAATCGGGTGCCTTGGACCAAGAATTTTAACGTAGGGACCGGTAGACAACTCATCGCCGATTTCAACCGGGCCCATAACGACATTGTTGAGCCCGAACCAGCATTTCTTCCCAACCGCTATGTCACCGAGATCGGTGTTCCATACGTTGAAATCCTCGACAATGGTCCTTTCGCCAACGCAAGCACGATAAGGGGCTGAACGGTCGAACCTGAATCTGTACCCAAATTCCACAAATCTTCCCTTTTCGATATATCTGCATCTATTATAAAGGCGAACAATTTTCCAGAATATCCTCTTTATTATCACCTTCACAAAAGTGGGTGTCATGAACTCTACGGTTTTGTACAGCGTACTGTTCTTAATGTTTCCCATCGTCAACTCTTGTCACCTTTTCACCTAATCAGCTTCTTGATTTAGACAACTCATTTAGAAACATGGAAATGCGTGCCGCAACAATGTCTGCACACGGCTGCCGCTCCTGCGGAACAAAGGACTTCAACTGCTTCATTTTAATCGGCACATCCTCCGCTCCATAGGCTACCAACAAGTAGCCAAGCTGCTCGAACTTTTTTGCAATAGCAAGTTGGTGATCATTCACAACTTCGCCATATTTTTTCAATCTTGGCATAACAAGTAAGGGCTTTCTGTGATCCAGCGCCATCGTTATTGTGCCCATTCCTGCGTGGCTGATAATGCTGTCCGCCTCGTTAAAATGTTGGTCGAACACGGCTTTCTCCACCGAAGGGGCTGCTTCAAAGTTTTCCGGACAATAAGAACTATCGCCAATCTGAGCGACAATCTTTTCATCGAATCCATTTGTGCCGGCGGCTTCGTCAACAGCTTTGACTAAACGATCAAAAGGAAATTGAGTCCCAACAGTCAAAAAAATCATATTACCGCTCCAACAAAATCTTACAGCCCGCTTTCATTGTCATTCCTTTTCAAAAAATTACAGATCGGTCATTAGTGGCCACAATCTCAGTATTTATTTAGCAAGCTCAAATCCCAATGTTATACTCATCTTGACCAAAAACCACAAAACGTGTGGATCAAATCTTATAGCTTTGTAAGAGTTTGTACCATTCACAGTTTTCGATTCGGCGCATGCGTCTTTTACCTTCGATGGGCCACCAGATGTAGTCGTGGTAGAAGAAAGAACCCAAGACAAACAGATAAACCAGTGGAGTTCGGAACATCAGTTTTTCCAAGTATTTGAGTGGGCCGAACCAGAACAATCTGCCTACACTACTGACCGTGTTTTGGGTTTGGCGGAAGTGAAAATTGACCTGAGAAATATCTTCGCCTACAACTTGTATTTCCTCGGGCCTGCCGACACCCAATCCGCATTCGTGCGCGCGCCGGATAAAACGGATACTCATAGGGTCAAAGCCCATCATTTTGGCTGAAATTGCATCAATAGCAACGCTGTCAGAAGAGGCCAATAGGTAATTTTTCACTACCGGCATCATGGTTCGCGGCCCAGCCCCATCTCCTGCGACCGTGCCATCTGTTACCGTGAAAATGCCGGTATGAATCTCCTTTTGAATCGTCAACAGATCGACCAAGGTTTCATGAATAACACTGTGAGTGTAATGGCGCTTGCGATTGAGCAACCCGCCAAAGGCATTCTTCATTGCGCCAGTCATAGTGGTATAAACATGACACTTCATAGTAGGTAGATGAATGATATTCTTGTCGAAGAAGAAATCAGGCAGGTAGATGCCATCAGGATAAATCTTGTGCAGGACAAGCATTTTGCCTTTCGGCTCATATTTTACCCATCGCATGTGCTCGGGATTGAAATTATATTTTACGGGAACATCGCTATCCCTCAAGACATGTGTGTACCGATTAAGGCGTTCGCCTTTGAAAGCATTGGTCACTACAGTGCGGTTTTCAACGCAAACGATGTCCCGGTATCCTCGCTTCTTGAGAGCCTTGATGACACCTTCCAATTGCCAGGGTGTGGTATTAGCGCTCAGAAACGGCATGTGCCAGGAAATGTTGTCCTTGAGGATGGTGGTTTTGTCGACCGGCAGCGCCCGCTCTATGGCAGCCATCTCGACCAGTTGGTCGATGTCCTCAATCACGGTCCTGCTGTTCGTTTTCATTACTGCAACTGTCGCTCGTTCCATAATACTTTACCTTGACTTCGCTTAATTTATTGAAGAATATCTAATTTGTTCCCACAAATGACAACGATCAGTGATATTCCTATCCAAATTATCATGTTGACTATTGTCGGGATGTCTCGCACCAGAGTGTTGGTGGGATCCTCTCCTTTTTCAAGGTGGTAAATGATGTAGATGTAGCGAAATAGCCCATATATTACCGAAGGAACCGTCAGCAGCATTGCTCGAGTGCCAAAGACTTGTAAAGTCCGCACATCAACAGTGTACAGAATGTAGCAGACAACAGTGACGCTGGTAACCATTGAGATGGCCTGATCAAGGAAGGCGACACTGTAGTTCCTGAGAACCACGCGAGAATTTCTCGCCTGTCCTGTAGCGGCAAGCAATTCGGCCCGCCGCTTAGTAAAGCCAAGAAACAGTGAAATCATTACAGTGCATAAAAGCAGCCAGTGAGAAGGGGCCACTGATATCGCAACACTGCCACCTAAAACACGCAGTACAAAGCCAGCAGCAATCGTCATCACATCTACTATCGCCATGTGTTTCAGAGCTAAGGAATATAGGATATTCATAACAACATAAAGCAGCACGATTATAACCTCGCTCCAGCTAATATACCAAGCGACGGCCACGCCTATCACGATCAATATCATGCTATAAATCATTGCTATGCTGGGGCTGATAGCGCCGCTGGCAATAGGGCGAGATCGTTTTACGGGGTGCTGTTTGTCCTCATGCCGATCTGCTAAGTCGTTTATTACATAAATAGCGCCAGAAACGATACAGAAGCTGACAAAAATCAGAGCAGCCCTGCCACACAAGTCTAATTGGGTGAACTGACCTGAGAACAACAATGGTGCCCAGACGAAAGCATTCTTAATCCACTGTTGGGGCCGCACAACTGATAGGAATGCTGATATATTGCTCCGGTAAATGTTTGCCATGATCGTATCAGAGACTCCTGGGTGACACTTTAGGCTTAATGTAAATTCACTGTCACATCCTCATGCCAGCCGGACCACGATTTCTGTCGTCGCCACGGACATGCCCCGGAAGTGTATTATGTTTGACAATCCATGTTTGAATTACCTCATTCAGGAATATCGCCACAACAGAAATTAATATAAAATCAAATGGTAATCTGAATCGAATCCGCGTGAAGAATATCGCATAGAACAAAGCACTCGAAAAATAAAGAATAACAAGCAAAACCTCGAATTGAGAAGGCTTAAAGTGTTTCAGCAAGAAAATTCGGGAGAGGAATATAAGTATAAGTGGGCCATACGTGAAAAGCATTAGAAGATCTTTGGCTGCAGAGGTCTCCCCCTTCGTCGCTAGTTTATTGCTGTAGTTAAAATAGTTCAGAGTTTTCTGAAGGTATAGTTTTACCGCTTTAATCTTTTGATCAAGCACGAATTCAATCGCCTTGGATCTATAGTATCTGTCTCGCCCGACCTCATCCAGATTTAGACGATCTGCTTCCGCAGTGTACTTTGATATATCCACATTTACACCAGTGTTTGGAGTGGTGTTTTCGGAATTTCCGAGAAGTAAGTTTCTACCTGAATTAGACGAAACTAACACAAAAGCATTGAAAACCTTATAGTTTCTTGCTGACCAAATAACGATGGGCAAGCAAGCAATGGCGACAATCGCCAAAATTCTTCCCACTTTGACGAATCCTTCGGAAAAGCAAAGCCAGATGGCAAACACGGGAAGGATAAAGAGAAAAATTGGAATCGTGAGCACAAGATAGCCAAACAGCAAGCCGCCTAAAACGAACGACCAGTATGAGCATGTCTTTCTCGTCAAGAGAAAAATTACAATTACAAATAGAAGCGATCCAATTATTTGGGGGTATAACGTTCCTGCGGTATAAAACAGGACAGGATAGCATACTACGAGCAATGCGCCGACCGTTCCAGCCAGCGGGGAAGATTGTTCTGTCAATATCTTGTTCATCAAGTACATGCACAGTCCCAGTGCTATGAAATTCATAATGCGTAGATAAACCGTACCAGCTCCCAGAAAGATACAAAGTGATAAGATCATAGGATATCCAGGCGGCCGATATGCTGTTGAGTGCTCGCCGTCATAGCTGTATTGATGACGTTCTACAATATTCTTTGCCAAAGTGTAGTATTGCTTTTCATCTGCGTACCGAAGGTTTTCGCCGAGACGGAAGGAATAAAGAATTCCTGAGAGGACTACAATAGAAATAAGAATAGTCACAATGGCATTATTTCTCCGTTCGATAAAAGATAGGAGCCTCCAGCCAATGCTATGCTTTGATTCCTCAGTATCGACAAGTTTAGTATGTCTGATTAGTTTCTTGTAAGGCATAGAGCATTTTCACCGCGTGTTTTGTAGACTCTGCAGAAAGCGACTGACTCGGTCAACCATTCTTTCGACAGGAAGTAAAATTAAATTGATCCGTCTGCATCAGGATGATTATACAATCTCTCCAACATATTCCACGTTCCGTATCTTCTGCGCAAGTTCAGGCCATTGGACCAGGAATAAATCCGCTATGTAGCGAACCATTCTTCCCGACAGGGAGATTCGCTCCACGTTGGTAATACTGTCAATCCATATGACTTTAGAACCAATCATTTTGCCGAGGAAACACAACATGCAACCGGCCGCAGCACCAGTGCTGATCACAACATCAGGCCTCTCCTTGGAAATAATATGGAGACATCGCAGCAATACAGTGATGACTCGTATCGGATGCTGTCTGTTGCACTCTCCCACCACATAAACTTCACCTGATTTTCTTAGCTTATTGCGTACGACTTCCGTTGTCGTGACACAGAACGTTTCGTATCCATTCCAGCTCGCAGCCAGCTTGAGCAATTGAGATATATGGCCTCCCGCAGAAGCAGCCAGACATATTTTTAACTGTTTATTTTTATCCGTACTTGACATATTGCCTTGTCACTAATTTTCTTTGAACAACTCGCAAAGCACCAGTTCCGCTTTGCTGTCCCACGAGGTATGAGCCACCCTTTGCCTTCTCTTTTTAACAAGCTCGGCGTTGTCCTCTGTGTAAGCTTTTTGAATGCATTCGGCAAATTCCTTA